>VGOX01000006.1 GCA_016875755.1 Chloroflexota bacterium | reverse complement strand
GGCAGCATTGGATAGCGGTATTGTCACCCCCAATACAACCTACCTCGATACAGGCTCGGTGATGATCGGCGGGGCAACCATCCAAAACTGGGATCGCAACCCCTGGGGCGTGCAGAACATGGTCGGCTGTTTGCAGCACTCGCTGAATGTGTGCATGGTCAACCTTTCGACCCAGATGGGTGCAAATAAATTCTACGGCTATATGGATGCCTTTGGTTTTGGTCACCTCACCAATGTGGATCTGGCCGGGGAATCAGCGGGCAGGCTCAAGGTCCCGGGTGATTCGGATTGGTATCCCGTTGACCTTGGCACCAACTCATTCGGTCAGGGCATGTCGACCACTCCTGTGCAAATGATGGCGGCGGCTTCTGCCGTTGCGAACGACGGTGACATGGTAACGCCGCATGTCTTGTATGCAATGGTGCGTGATGGGCGTCAATACAACGTCCCGCCGCAACATGCGGGTTCCCCCATATCTGCGCAAACGGCGGCTACCATGAATGAGATGCTTGCCATCTCACTCGAAGCCGAATCGTCCAAGGCATTGGTGCCCGGATATCGTGTGGCTGGCAAGACAGGTACTGCTGAAATCCCCGTCGATGGTGTTTATAGCACATACGAAACCAACGCATCCTTCATCGGCTGGGGACCTGTGGACGACCCGCAATTTATGATCTACGTCTGGCTAGAACGCCCCACCACCTCACCGTGGGGTTCTGAAACCGCTGCCCCGGTCTTTTCCGAGATGGCGCAGAAAACTGTCATCCTCTTGAACATTCCGCCCGATACCATTCGCCAGCAATTACGAGTCTTAAAATAATGCTCACCCTCGCCGACCTTTTGGAAGCCCTCACCACGGTTCGCCCCGCGAACGCTGCCGCTGTCGTCACCGAAGCGGTGATCGATTCGCGTCAGGTGATCCCTGGCTCGCTTTTTGTAGCGACCCCCGGCGAAAAAGTGGACGGTCATGATTACCTGACAGATGCATTCAAGAGGGGGGCCTCTTTTGCTTTAATCCAACGAGATGTAGACGCCTCCTTCCCAACCCTTGACCTGCGCAACGGTCTATCGGCAACTTCTCCGCTGACATTTGATTCGCCCCTCTGCTTGCGCGTAGACAATGCCGTCTCTGCCCTGCAGCAGATCGCCAGTTTTTGGCGCCGCAAATTGAATCTGCGCGTGATTGGTATCACCGGCAGTGTTGGCAAATCCACCACCAAAGAGACAATTGCAGAAGTTCTTGGCGTGCGCTACCGCACCCTGAAAAACCCCGGCAACCTGAATAATGAGATCGGCCTTCCACTTACCATTTTGCGGCTTGGTATCGGTTACGAACGTGCTGTCCTCGAAATGGGATTTTACGTTCCCGGTGAGATCGCCTTTCTTTGCGATATTGCCCAACCGCAGATCGGCGTCATCTCGAACATAGGTACGGTTCATGCGGAGCGCGCTGGCTCACAGGAAAACATCTTCCTCGGAAAATCCGAACTCGTTCAATCGCTTCCTGCTACTGGAGTCGCCATCCTCAACTTTGACGACCCCTGGGTCCGCAAAATGGAAGAAAAGACCAAAGCACGCGTTTTCTTCTACGGACTTTCCCCCGAAGCGGATCTATGGGCAGACCAGATCGAAGGGTTGGGGCTGGATGGCATCCGCTTCCGCCTGCACTACAAAGGTGAAATCCTGCATACCCGTGTCCCCATGATCGGACGGCACTCCATTCACACCGTTTTACGTGCCGCTTCTGTCGGCTTAAATGATGGTTTGAGTTGGCAGGAGATCATTGAAGGACTTTCTCACAGCAATGCTCAATTACGTCTCGTTGCCGTGCGAACGACCATTGGTGCATTGATCCTCGATGATACCTATAACGCTTCACCCGAATCGATGCTTGCCGCATTGAACCTGCTCGATGAATTAGACGGGCGCAAGATCGCTGTGCTGGGTGATATGCTCGAGCTCGGACCCTATGAACGACAAGGACACGAAATGGTCGGGATGCGTTCCGCCCAGGTGGCAAAAGTTTTGCTCACACTTGGTCCGCGTGCGCACATGATCGCAGAAGCTGCAAAGAGGGCTGGCATGAAAGCCGCCAATATCTTTGAATTCGAAACCCCGAAGCCGATCGTGGACTGGCTCAACAAAAACCTAACCTCGAACGACGCTGTGTTGATCAAAGGTTCACATGGCTTACGTATGGATCGCATCACCGCCGCTTTGGAGGTTCGCTCGTGAGACAGATCGCCCTTTCCCTCAGCCTTGCCGGGCTGGCATTTATCATGACGGCCATTTGGGGCGGACCGTTACTGCGTATTCTGCGGCACTTCAAAATTGGCAAGATCATCCGCATCGAACAGCCGGAAGGGCATCGTGTCAAAATGGGAACGCCCACCATGGGCGGTGTTATGTTCATTTTGCCTGTGCTATTGCTCAGCGGACTGCTCAACGCAGTTGCCTTGATCGGAGTTTCCACCAGTGGGGTGGGGCGCTCCGTCATTTTGCCGATGGGCGTCATGTTTGCCTTTGCCATTCTTGGCGCAGTCGATGATTGGGAAGGTATTCACGGCAAGCGTAAAGGGGATGGCATGCGCGCCCGTACCAAATTCATGGTGCAGGTGGTTCTGGCACTGGCCACTGCCTACATACTGAAGTATGTCATTGATGCGCCAGATCTATATCTCCCCGGCTTTTTCTTCGAGATCGAAATCGGCTGGATATATGTGCCCATTGCCGCTTTCATTATTGTCGCAGAATCGAATGCGGTCAACTTTACCGATGGACTCGACGGTTTGGCAGGTCTGATCGCTGCCACAGCCATTGCTGCATTTGGCGGCATTGCTCTCATGCAGGAACAGGGCTATCTGGCGCGCTTCTGTTTCATTCTGGTTGGCGCACTCTTCGGTTTCTTATGGTTCAACGTCCATCCTGCCCAACTGATCATGGGCGACACAGGCTCAATGGCGTTGGGTTCTGTGCTGGCGGTCATCGCTCTGATGACGGGACAGTGGCCCATGCTGCTGGTCATCGGCATCATTCCATTGGCAGAAATGCTAAGCGTGGTCATTCAGATCACCTACTTCCGCTGGACAGGCGGCAAACGGTTCTTCAAAATGACTCCCATCCATCATCATTTTGAATTACTCGGCTGGAGCGAAACCCAGGTCGTGCAGCGCTTCTGGCTCATCGGTCTGATGGCAGCGTTGATCGGAATAGGTTTATCGCAAGTCTAATATTATGACCAACTGGAACGGAACCCGCACCCTCATTCTCGGAGCAGCACGACAAGGTATTGCCCTTGCCCGCTGGCTCTCCCGTCACGGCTCAAACGTGACTGTGAGTGACTCGCGCCATGCGGACGCAGTTTCCTCCGCCCGCGCCTCTCTCACGGATATGAACGTCACGTGGGCGCTGGGTGGTCATCCGCTCGAACTGCTGGACACCACCGATGTGCTCTGCCTTTCTGGCGGCGTCCCGTTGACATTGCCCATCGTGCAGGAAGCCATTAAGCGCGGCATTCCGCTTTCCAACGACTCGCAGATCTTCATGGAAGTTGCTCCGTGCAAGACGATTGGCATCACAGGTTCGGCTGGCAAAACCACCACGACGACACTGGTAGGGGAGATGGCGAAAAGAAGTGCAAAGGATGAAGGAACAAGGATGAAGGCTGAAGATTCATCTGTTGGTAAAGACATTCATCCTTCATCCTTCATAACTCATCCTTCGGTTTTTGTCGGCGGCAACATCGGCGACCCGCTCATTAATTATGTGGATGAGATGCAAGCCAGTGACCTTGCCATTTTAGAATTATCCTCCTTCCAACTGGACCAGATGACCATTTCCCCGAACATCGCGGCGATTTTGAACATCACGCCGAATCACCTCGACCGCCACGGTACGATGGAAGCCTACACCCAAGCCAAAGCGCGGATTTTGGAATTTCAATCTGAAAAAGACACTGCCATCCTTGGTCGAGACGATGCGGGTGCGTGGAATTTACGCAGCCTTGCAAAAGGTAAACTGCTGACCTTCAGCCTGCACGACCTTGAAGAAGGTTTGGATGGCGCATATTCACATGATGGTTTATTGAGCCTGCGTGACGGTTTTGCCTACGTCCCTTTGATATTACGTGAGAAGGTGCAGTTGCGCGGTGACCATAATATTGCCAACGTGCTGGCTGCTTTCACGATCGGACATGCGGCAGGTTTCAAATTGGATGCCATGCTCGAAGCCGTGGAAGAGTTTCGCGGTGTGCCGCATCGGCTGGAATTTGTCCGTGAGTTGAATGGTGTGCGCTGGTACAACGACTCGATCGCGACTGCTCCCGAGCGAAGCATGGCAGCCATCCATGCCTTTGACGAGCCGATCGTATTGATGCTCGGCGGGCGCGATAAGAATCTTCCCTGGGGCGAGCTTGCCAAACTCATCCACGAGCGTGTGGATCATTTGGTGGTCTTTGGTGAGGCGGGGGAGATGATTCGGAAAACAGTGGCAAGTGTCGGCGGAGAAAGAAGCGTGGATGTCCGTCGTGCAGAGAGTCTTAAGGAGGCTGTCACACTGGCTGCGGAAGTTGCATCTGCAGGCGATGTTGTTCTGTTATCGCCGGGCGGCACGAGTTTTGATGAGTTTATTGATTTTGCCGAGAGAGGAGAAGCGTTTAGAACATGGGTGCTGGAACTTTTATAAAAGAGCGGTTTGCGCCGCAAAGCCCTTCCCGTTTCGTGCGCGGATTTGACATGCCATTGCTGGTGGTTGTGGTGGCGTTGATCGTGTTCGGGCTGGCGATGCTGTACTCGGCATCGTGGGATTTTTCATACACTGCATTTCGCGACAAGATGTATATGTTCAATCGCCAGGTGATGTGGCTGGGGCTGGGGCTGGTGGTTGCCACACGGCTGGCTTTCTTTGATTATCACAACTGGCGTAAATTGGTGGTGCCTGCGATGGCGTTCACCATGGTCCTGTTGTTGGTGTTGTTGGTGATGAGTGAAATTCGCTTCAATGCCAAACGTGCCTTCTTCAATGGCTCGGTGCAGCCTTCGGAATTGGCGAAACTGGTTTCGATCTTATATCTTGCGGTTTGGTTGTATGCCAAACGTCAGATGCTGCAAGACCTTTCCTTTGGTTTGATTCCGCTGGGTGTGATTCTCGGTGTGGTCGGTGGTTTGATCTATCAACAACCCGATTTGAGCGCCGCAGCGACTGTGTTGATGCTAGGTGGTCTGCTGTTTTTCCTTGCAGGCGGCGACATCAAGCAGATCAGCGTGTTGTTGGTCATTGCCGTGGTTGCGGCTTGGCTGGTGGTGTCGGTCAGCCTTACAGGTCAGCAGCGTGTAGGTGATTTTGTGGCGGGCATAAAAGATCCGTTACAGGCTTCGTATCATGTGCGTCGTTCGTTCGAGGCGATCGTCAATGGCGGTTGGTTTGGGGTGGGCATTGGTAATTCGCTCTCCAAAGTGACGGGGTTGCCCGTCCCACCCACAGATAGTGTCTTCGCTGTTGTGGTCGAGGAACTTGGCTGGTTTGGCGGCGTATCGCTGATCAGTTTATACGGCTTTTTGGTCTGGCGTGGTTTGGTCATTGCGCGTCGCGCCCCCGACATGCTGGGTACGTTGCTGGCTTCTGGCTTGGTCATGTGGATCGGCATGGAAGCCTTGATCAATATGGCGGTGATGGTCGGCTTGATGCCGTTTGCAGGGAATGCTCTGCCGTTCGTCAGTTCGGGTGGCTCCAATTTAGTCACCACGCTGGCGGCATTGGGAATTCTCTTTAACATTTCCCGTCAGGCAGGCGAAGCGACAGTTACAGATGAAGAATGGAGATCATATAGTGCGGTTGCTAATTTGCGCTGGGGGAACGGGCGGCGGAGTATATCCCGCCCTCGCCGTTCTCGAAGCACTGAAGACCAAATATCCCAACGCTGAAACCTCGTGGGTGGGTGGTGAAGGCGGCATGGAAGAGGAACTCGTGAAACGCGCGGGTATCCCCTATCGCTCCGTGCCTGCGGCGGGAGTGCATGGTGTTGGCTTGCGCGCGTTACCAGGCAACCTCTCCAAGATCGTGCGCGGCGTTTTTCAATCGCGCCGCATTTTGCGTGAATTCAAACCCGATGTACTCTTCTTTACAGGCGGTTACGTCGCAGCACCAATGGCGGTTGCTGGGCACAACATCCCCGCGGTTCTATATGTGCCTGATATCGAACCCGGTCTTGCACTTAACTTCCTCGCGCGTTATGCGGATATCATCACTGTGACTGCGCCTGACTCAAAGAAATATTTCCAACGCACCGAGCGGATTCGCCTCACAGGCTATCCGCTTCGCGCTGACCTTGGAGCTTGGTCCCGCGAAAAAGCGACTCAACACTTTGGGCTGGATTTATCCAAACCCGTCCTGCTTGTCACAGGCGGCAGCAAGGGCGCGCGCTCCATCAACATTGCAGTGCTGAACCGTCTGAACGATTTGCTTGAAGCCGCACAGATCATTCACATCACAGGCTCGCTCGATTTTGAGACGGTAAAATCCACTGCCGAAACAATGCCCGCCGACTTGAAAGCACGCTATCACATCATGCCCTATTTGCACGAAATGGGCGCCGCCCTCGCCGCCGCAGATTTGGTTCTCTCCCGTGCAGGCGCGTCTTCTTTGGGTGAATATCCCTTCTTCGGTCTGCCCGCTGTATTGGTTCCCTATCCATATGCGTGGCGGTATCAGAAGGTCAACGCCGATTATTTGGCAGAACATAGTGCTGCGGTCATCTTGCAGGATGAGTTGTTGGCAGATACACTCTTCCCTGTTTTGAACGATCTGTTGCAAAACGAACACAAACGCGAAGCCATGCGCACCGCCATGCAGAAATTATCCAACCCCCACGCGGCGGATGCCATTGCCAGTCACATCATGGAACTGGCAGGAGTACAAACCTTATGATGAGCATTGTCTACCTCTTTTGGATGTACGTCATCCTCTTTGCGGTCATCGGCGCCATGCGCGGATGGGCAAAGGAACTGCTTGTGATCTTTAGCGTGGTCACAGCGCTGGCGGTCAACCTCCTGCTGGAGAAATATATTCCGCTTGTACGGGATCTGCAGGACCCCACATCCCTGTTTTGGATTCGCGCGCTGATTCTGATCGCGTTGGTCTATTTCGGCTACCAGACCGTATCCCTGCCAAGACTTGCATCGAAGGCTGCACGCGAACGCTTGCAGGATGCTCTATTCGGTGCAGTGCTGGGCGGCATCAATGGGTATCTTGTGGCAGGCACTGTGCTGTATTACAACCATACCGCACAGTATCCATACCCGAAGATCATCAGTTCCGCCACCGACCCAACGATTCTCGAGGTCATCGGGCGCATGATGAACTATATGCCCCCGCGTTTTCTCGGTGAGCCTGGCATTTACTTCGCCGTCATCATCATTCTCATCTTCATTATCGTGGTTTACATCTAACAATATGGAATCCAACAGCTTGCTGTTGAAACTACCAAACCAACCAACTAAACTATGACACACGTCCATTTCATCGGCATCGGAGGTTCAGGGCTTTCCGCCATCGCGCGCCTGCTCAAAGAGAGCGGCTACGCGGTGACAGGCTCTGACCGCGCGCTTTCATCCTTTGCCGCTGACCTGCAGATCATGGGCGTGCAGATCTTTATCGGACATCATCCCCGTAATATCGCAGGCGCAGATTGGATCGTCCGTTCCTCCGCCATCGGAGAAGATAACCCTGAGGTCAAAGCTGCCAAGAGCGCGGGCGTGCCCGTCTACAAGCGGGCAGACTTTCTCGGTCAGTTGATGTCCGAAAAGACAGGCATCGCCGTCGCAGGCACGCATGGAAAGACCACCACCACTGCCATGATCGCGTGGATGTTATACGCCATGCAGCGCGACCCATCCTTCATTGTGGGCGGCACGCTCAATAATTTGAAGGTCAACGCTCATGCAGGCAAAGGTGACACCTTCGTGATCGAAGCGGATGAATACGACCGTATGTTCCTTGGTTTGAAACCGCGTATCGCAATAGTCACCAACCTCGAGCATGACCACCCTGATTGCTACCCGACCTTTGCTGATATGTATTCAGCATTTCAGTCCTTTGTGGAACTGCTCCCCGAAGATGGAACACTTATCGTCTGTGCTGAAGATGACGGCGCGGCAACCTTGTTGACCCACGCCCGCCGCAATGGCCTGAGCATCGTTTCATACAGCATTCAAGGTGAGATGACCATCAACAGTCCGCATTGGATGCAGGCGCGCACGCTTTTCCCGAATACCCGCGGCGGTTTTGACTTCACCGCCATGAACAATATGGGCTCTGAAACAGAAGTGAACGTTTCTTTGCAAGTGCCTGGCGAGCACAACGTCCGCAATGCTTTGGCAGCCTTGTCAGTGGCTTCGACATTGGGTCTGCCCTTACAGGAAGCAGCCGATGCACTCGGTCAATTTACAGGCACGGGGCGGCGCTTTGAAGTACGCGGTGAACACAACGATGTGACTGTCATTGACGACTACGCCCATCATCCCACCGAAATCCGCGCTACATTGGCGGGTGCGAAAAAACGTTATCCCGACCGCCGCATTTGGGCTGTCTGGCAGCCGCATACTTACTCACGCACCCAAACTCTTTTCTACGAATTCTCCCGCGCCTTCGCAGATGCGGATGAAGTGCTTGTGACCGAGATCTACGCCTCACGTGAACCAAAGCAGGATTTCTCCTCCGCCGAAGTGGTCAGTGCCATGCCACATTCCTCCGCGCGCTACAGCGGTTCGCTGGCTGAAACAACAAAACTCTTGCGCAAAAATCTCCGACCCGGTGATGTAGTCATCGTCCTCTCTGCAGGCGATGCCGACCAGATCAGCGCTGACTTGATGAGCGGATAACGATGACGCACGAGAAGAAATCCGCGCTTCTTTCTTCGACCGAGGTGATCGCACTGCCTCCATTGAAGATGGTCCTTGTCCATGCAAAAGACGACCGCGAGCGAATGCTTGCCGCTGTGATCGAATCCGCTGAACCGCGTGAAGAGCAGCTTCAGCCTCAGGCGTTGAAAAAGTTGATCGCGCATTTGGAAAATAACAAATCCACCATAGAAGAACGTGGATAAAGAATGATGGTTATGACCAAAAACCTTTCCGCTATTGATGTGCTGCGCCAAATGTTTGGCGATGCTGTGCAGGAACATGCCATTCTTGCGCCGTACACATCCGCGCGCATTGGCGGACCTGCTGATGTACTGCTCACAGTCAAATCAGTGGATGAATTCGCGAACGCCATGCAATTGATCTGGGAATATGAACTTCCGTATTACATCCTCGGCGGCGGTTCAAATGTCTTAGTCAGTGACAAAGGCTTTCGAGGCGTGGTGGTTTTGAATCGGGCGAAGGAAGTGCGCTTCGATGCCGGCGACCAGCCCCAAGTCTGGTGTGAGGCGGGTGTGGTCATAGCAAATCTTGCCAGGCGCTGCGCATCCAAAAGGCTGGCTGGACTCGAATGGTCTGCCACTGTCCCCGGCACGGTGGGAGCGCGGTGTATGGCAATGCTGGCGCGTTCGGCGGTGACATGAATGACAATCTCGTCTGGGTTGAGTTGCTGACGAAAAATGGGCGCGAGAAATTATCTGTTGGGCAAATGGGCTATGGGTATCGCACGAGCGTGTTGAAACGCGGTGAGAAAAACGGAATTATATTAAGCGCATTGTTGAAGTTAAAAAATTCAACGAAAGAGGAAGTGTCTGTTAAAATCGACCAATTCAGCGAACGCCGAAAAGCGACGCAGCCGCCGGGTGCAAGCATGGGTTCGATGTTCAAAAACCCTGAGGGCGATTATGCGGGACGCTTGATCGAGGCTGCGGGTTTGAAAGGCACACGCATCGGCAGCGCTGAGATCAGCATGGTGCATGGCAATTTTTTCATCAATCATGGCGAAACAAAGGCAGAAGATGTTCGTGCCTTGATCGTTCTGGTGCAAAAGACCGTGCTGGAGAAATTCGACACCCATCTTGAATTGGAAGTTGAGCTTGTTGGAGAATGGAACGTTTAAGCGTGCAAACGTTTGAACCTTGAAACGGACTATGAAAAAACTTCGAGTGGCAGTTCTATTTGGTGGACGTTCAGGCGAGCATGATGTTTCGCTGATGTCCGCGCGTTCCGTTTTATCGGTGCTGGATGCAGAACGATATGACGTGCTCCAGATCGGTATCACACTCGATGGCAACTGGCTGACGGGGAAAAACGTTTTGGACGCATTCGAAAAAGGTGACGTGAAAGATTTGGACCGTGTCATTCCGCCGACTGATCCTGCTTCGCGTAAATCGTTATATGTGCTACGTTCCACCAAAGTGGGGGAGAAGTTGGAAACCCTCACCGCTGTCGATGTGTTCTTCCCCGTCCTGCATGGACCTTTCGGCGAGGACGGCACGATCCAAGGCTTGTTTGAAATGGCAGACGTCGCCTACGTCGGCGCAGGTGTGGCGGGTTCCTCCGTCGGCATGGACAAGGGCATCTTCAAAGATGTCATGCGTGCCAATGGCATTCCCATTGTCGATTCAATTCTCGTCCTGCGCAGTGACCTCGAAAACGACATGAACACCGTCATCGAAAAAGTGGAAGCGATGGGCGCATATCCATTCTTCACCAAACCTGCCAACCTTGGTTCGTCGGTGGGCATCAGCAAATGCAGCAATCGCTCCGACCTTGCCGAAGGCTTGATGGATGCCGCCCGATATGACCGCCGCATTCTCATCGAATGCAGTGCGGGGGATGCCCGTGAAGTGGAAGTGAGCGTGCTCGGCAATGAACATCCGCAAGCTTCGGTCTGCGGTGAGATTTTGCCAAGCCGCGAGTTCTATTCCTATGAGTCCAAATACGTGGATGGCACATCAGGGCTTGTCATCCCCTCACAACTGCCCGCTCAAGTGACCGAAAAGATCCGCGAGTATGCCATCCGTGCCTATCAAGCCATTGATTGTGCAGGCATGGCGCGTGCTGATTTCTTTGTCGATAATAAAACTCATGCGATCTATCTGAATGAATTGAACACCCTGCCTGGCTTTACCTCCATTAGCATGTACCCGAAACTGTGGCAAGCCAGCGGCATGACCTATGCCGAATTAGTGGACCGCCTGATCGAACTCGCACTGGATCGTAAAACCCAGCGCGACCGCACCGAGCGACGGAGGATGGCATGAGCAATAAACGTGAACTCAGCCGCGCTGAAATGATCCGCCGCCGCCGTGCAGAACGGGCTGCGAAGGAATTGCAAGAGACCAAGACCCGTGCTGTCAAACCGATGGTCAAAGTCACTTCGCGCACGCCTACCATCCCGATCGCGGCAATGCAAAAACAGGCCATCAAAAAACAAAAAGAAACCCGCCGCTTTAATGTGGCGCTTGGTCTGCCGCAGATTCACCTGCACAAGCCGAATTTCTCCATTCCCGCCATGCCGCGTATCCATGCAGACTGGCGCACGGCCTCGATCATCCTAACGGTTTTGCTTGGCATTGCCATCTATCTCGTGCTGACTCTGCCATATTTTTACGTCCCTGCCGCCACGGTGCTCGGCAGCAACCGCTTGGGTAGGGAAGAAATTAACGGCGTACTTGGCGTCACGGGTCAATCCATCTTCACCATCCAACCTGAAGAAGTCCGCGAGCGCCTGCTCTTGAATTACCCCGAACTGCTTTCAGCGGAAGTACAGGTCTATTTGCCGAACCAAGTCCACGTTACAGTTGTGGAGCGTCAACCTGTCGTTCTCTGGCAGCAGGAAGGTGAAGGCTACACCTGGATCGATGCAAATGGCGTGGCATTCCGTCCGCGCGGCATTGTGGAAGGACTTGCCTTCGTCAATGCGCTGGATACGCCGCCCGTACTGACTTCTTCTGCCAACGCAGACCCGCTCAGCCCGCCGCCCTATCTTTCAACGGATCTGGTGGAAGCGATTCGCATCCTTGCCCCGCTCGTGCCTGCGGGTACAACCCTCACCTATTCTGCCGCTGACGGTTTAGGCTGGGAAGATCCGCGCGGCTGGCAGGTCGTTTTTGGCACAGGAGCGAAAGACATGCCCTTGAAAATGCGAGTGTATCAATCCCTTGTAGAGTCATTGAATGCACGCCGCATCACCCCTGTATTCATCAGTGTTATGTATCCAGACGGACCTTTCTACCGTCTGGCTGAAATTGAAGAGTCAACCGAAGATTTATCTGTAAGTGACGGACAATAAGATGGAAGAAATTGTTGTTGGCATTGACGTAGGCACGACCAAGGTTTGCACCCTCGTTGGGCGCGTGGAGGATGACAAGAATCTCCGCATTCTCGGCGTGGGAATCGAGCCGTCTGCGGGCATCCGCAAGGGCATCATTGTGGACCTCGCCGCCGCCTCACAAGCCATTAAACGCTCTGTGGAAAAAGCAGAAAGCACTTCAGGCTTGGAGATCACCACTGCCTTGGTCAGTTTGGCAGGCGCGCATGTTTCCTCCGTCAACAGCCGCGGCGCAGCAGGTGTGCCCGGCGGCATCATCGATGTGATGGATCTGATGCGCGCACTCGATCAGGCGCAGGCGATCGCCATCCCGCATGACCGCGAGATCATTCACGTTGTCCAGCGCGGCATCTCCGTCGATGGGCAGGAAGGTGTGAAAACCCCAGTCGGCATGCACGGCTATAAGTTGGAAGTGGAAACGCACATCATCACCGCAGCCAGCGCCACTGTGGACAATTTACGTCAGTGTGTGAGCGCAGCAGGTGTGGAAGTACAGCAGTTCGTTTTGAACCCGCTTGCTTCGGCAGAAGTTGTCCTCACCGAGCAGGAACGTCAGATGGGCGTTGCCGTCTGTGACATTGGCGGCGGCACAACAGATTTGGCAATTTATGTGGATGGCGACGTCTGGCACACGATGGTGCTGGCAGTTGGCGGCAACCACATTACTCAAGATATTGCACACGGCTTGCGCCTCTCTGTCTCTCAGGCAGAGGAAGTGAAAAAGCAGCAAGGGCACGCCGTCAGACTGGATATCGGCAACGAGGAATCATTTCTCATCCGTCCCTTTGGGGAAGACCGCGATGTCCGCATCAATCGGCAGGATCTCGCGCACATCATCGAAGCGCGTGTGGAAGAAACCTTCCGACTCATCCTGCAGGAGATCAAACGCTCGGGTTATGACGGTTTGCTCCCCGCAGGCGTGGTATTGACGGGCGGAACGTCTGCTTTGCCGGGCATCAGCCGCGTTGCCAGTGAAGTGCTTGGCATGCCCGTTCACACAGCCAAGCCTGACAAGCTCAAAGGTTTGGTGGACAAATTGGATTCACCCGCCTATTCCACCAGTGTTGGCCTGCTGCGTTGGGCGGTTGCCATGCACGATCATGATATTGCTGTTTCAGGCGGCAACAAACGCCGCAGATCGCGAGGAGAGAAGTCTATGAATTTTGATTCAGTCAAGAGTTGGATAAAACGATTGTTACCATAACAATTTTGTACTCAAATGGTATCTATTTGAGTACAAAATTGGGATGAATTTACCCTATTAAAAAAACGCATTCTCGTTTAAGATATGGCATATTCCTTGCCAGGAGGAACAAATGGATACGAATAAAAGAAACATACAATCTTTTGAAGCTTTCGCCCGCATCAAAGTGATCGGCGTTGGCGGCGCGGGACAAAACGCCGTCAACCGCATGATGGAAGAAGGAATTCAAGGCGTGGAATTTATCGCCGCCAACTCCGATGCGCAGGCGCTCACACTTTCACGAGCCCCCGTTCGTGTGCGTCTTGGCGACAAGATTACCCGCGGCCTCGGCGCAGGCGGTGACCCTGAGATCGGCCGCAAAGCTGCCGAAGAATCATCTGACGAACTCTACAACGTGCTTAAAGGCGCGGATATGGTTTTTGTCACCTCCGGTATGGGCGGCGGCACCGGCACCGGTGCGGCTCCCGTTGTGGCGCAGGTCGCCAAAGAATGCGGCGCTCTCACCATTGGCGTAGTCACTCGTCCCTTTACCTTTGAAGGCGCACGCCGTGCCCAATCCGCTGAAGCGGGTGTGGCCAAGATGAAGGAACATGCACACACCCTCATCTCCATCCCCAATGACCGCTTGCTCCAACTGGCAGACAAAAAATCATCCCTGCAAGATGCCTTCCGCATGGCAGATGAAGTTCTGCATCAGGGCATTCAGGGCATCTCTGAACTCATCACCATCCCCGGCTTGATCAACCTCGACTTCGCCGATGTGCGCGCCATTATGTCCGAAGGTGGAGCAGCTCTCATGGCAGTCGGACGCGGCACTGGCGATGACCGCGCCAAGAGCGCCGCCGAGCAAGCCATCTCCAGCCAGCTTCTCGATATCACCATTGATGGCGCACGCGGCGTGCTCTTCAACGTCACGGGCGGTCCGAACATGACTCTCTTCGAAGTCAATCAGGCCGCCGCCATTATCCGCGAAACCGCCCACCCCGATGTCAACATGATCTTCGGTGCGGTCATCGACCCCGAAATGGGAGACGAGATCCGTTGTACGGTCATCGCCACTGGATTCGAACGCAGCGGAGTTCCGCGCCGCGCCCTCGAACGCCTCACCCGTAACGACAAGCCTGTTTCTGCTTCGAATACAGTTTTCTCACGCCCCAGCGACTCCGTCAACGCCGAAACCCGCTCGTCTGCGGATGTGAAATCCCAGCCTGCGCCCACCCTCAATACCGACGATCTCGATGTCCCAACGTTCTTGAGAAATAGACGGTAAACCCAGGGAACAAAAGAGGCGGGCATCACGCGATGCCCGCCTCTTTTTTGATTCATGCTAAAATAGATTTGATGAAAGCACAACTCCCACACCCCGAGCATTATTCCTACCTGCGCCACCGCAAACAACGCACCAACCAGATCATTCTCCCCGTCATCCTGAGTGCGCTTGTGTTGGTTGGCATTGTGGTGTTGGTAAGTGTTGCCACCTTCAATCAGGGTGGTGACGTGGGGCGCTGGGCTGCCATCTCCACCATCTGGATCATTATTCCCATGCTCCTAGGCGGATTGATCGTCTTTGCCATTCTTGGCGGGTTGATCTACCTGATGGCACGCGCTTTGGATGCCCTGCCCTATTACACTGGCATCGCACAGGATTATGTATACATAGCCCGCGGATATATCATTCGCGGGGCAGATATGGCAGTCAAGCCCATCCTTGCCCTAAATGGCTGGCTTGATACTGCAAAATCATTCCTTGAAAGGATGAAATCATGAACAAAACGAGGATCATAATTGGCGGCGCCCTGATCGGTGCTGTGACAGGCCTGATTGCTGCCATGCTGCTCACGCGCCGCGCCGAACGCACCGAACGCGAAACCGCCATTACCAGCGGTGAGGGTCTGAAACTTGGGGTGCTGGTCTTTGGCTTATTGAGGGCAATTGCTTCTCTGAATGATGATTAGTTGAGATACCCTTATGAGACCGATACCGTTAAGGGTTGTCGGTCTTTTTTTTATCTGTTTTAGTTGTGTCGATGGGATAAGAGGATACAGATTAATTTGATGTATGATTCGCGTTCCGCACAGGGAAGTGATTCCTTTCTTGATATTTTCAAGAAACACAATTCTGTCATGCTTTTGATCGAACCCGCTACAGGTTCGATCTTGGATGCGAACCCCGCGGCGGAACGTTTCTATGGGTATTCCCTTGCGCAGCTTAGGGGCATGAATATTGGGGCCATCAACCAACTTCCGCTTGACCAAATATTGCGGGAGATCCAAAGCGCTGTAAAACAACAAAAGCATTATTTTATCTTCCCGCACAAGCTTGCCAGCGGCGAGGTGCGTATCGTTGAAACCCGCTCATGCCCGATCGTGATGAATGGAAGGGAAGTTCTCTATAGCATTATTCAGGATGTTACTTTAAGCAGGCAGGCAGAGGAAGCCCTGCGTGCTTCAGAGGCGCAGTTCCGCGCCCTGCTCAGTTCCATTCATGATGTCGTTTTAGTCATCGATCGGAATGGCGTCTATCGAGAGATCGCTCCTACAAGCCCTGACCAATTGTTCAAGCCGTCTTCGGAATTGCTTGGAAAAAGCATGCGGGAGATTTTTCCGCCTGCTCAGGCGGAGGAGTTGATCGCTGCGGTGGAGAAGGTGGTGGATACGAAGTACCCCGCCCACATTGAGTATGATTTTCTGTTGAACGGTGAGACTGCCTGGTTTCAAGCGACCATCTCCCCGTTAGGAGAGAACCGAACTTTGTGGGTGGCAAGGAATGTGACGGAGTATAAGCAGTTGGAGGCGTCGCTCCGTGAATTGGAGGAGAAATATCATTCCCTCTTCGATAATATGATGGATGGTATTTATCGCAGCACCCATGACGGTCGTTTTGTGGATGTCAACCCGGCGATGGTAAGGATGTTTGGCTATTCTTCAAGGGAAGAGATGCTGCACATTGATATTAAGCGTGAGCTATATTTTGCGCCCGAAGAGCGCGGAAGTCATATCCTTGATACTGGTCAGCAGGAAATTGAAGTATATCGAATGCGCCGCAAGGATGGGTCTGAGATATGGGTGGAAGACCACGGTTCTTATGTGCATGATGATCAGGGGAATATTCTTTACCATGAAGGCATGCTGCGGGATGTGACAGAGCGTGTGCGCGCTGAGGCGGCGATCCGTGAGAGTGAAAAGTTCTTAAAAGAATCGCAGATGATCGCCGGCCTGGGCAGCTATGTGCTGGATGTATCGCAGGATGTGTGGATAAGTTCTGATGTGTTGAATCGAATTTTTGGGATCGATGAAACCTATGACCGTTCGGTGGAGGGGTGGTTAAACTTGATTCACCCTGAACATAGGGCAGATATGGTTCGTTATTTTATTGAAGACGTTATGAGGGCAGGAAACCGTTTTGACAGGGAATATAAGATCATCCGCCAATCGGATGGCGCAACCCGCTGGGTGCATGGCATGGGCGAGTTGGAACTGGACGAGCAGGGACAGGCTGTCCGTATGAAAGGCAGCATACAGGATGTGACTGAACGCAGGCAGATGGAAGATGCCCTGCGTCAGCGGCTGCTTGAGTTGGAGGCGCTGTATAACGTTTCCACATCTTTGCGAACGGCACAATCTGTAACGGATGTTTTGAGGATCCTATTGGACCAGGCCCTTAATGCCATTGGAACGGATGCGGGCGGTGTTTTGTTATATGACCCATCGCGCCATGAATTGCGCGGTAATTTGTCGCGCGGGTGGTTCGTTCAAATTCACAATAATTCGGTGCAGGCGGATAAGGGGATTGCAGGGCGGGTATTTGCAACCGGGCAGCCGTATGTATCTCCTGATTTTTCACAGGACCCCCTGCTTCAACCTGACAATCGCCAGAAACTCCCTCACGGCTGGGGCGGAGCTTGTCTGCCAATTCGTGCAGGCACAGAGATCGTTGGTGTTCTGTTTGTTTCCGTCGAACTTCCGCTGGAGATCACCCCTGAACAGATGAAACTGTTGGTGTCGCTTGCCGAGATCGCAGGCGCTACATTGGATCGCACAAGGTTGTTCGATGAAACTGCGCGCCGCGCGGCGGAATTCCAGTCATTATTCGAAACCAGCAAGGCAATTTCCGCACAAACCGAATTGCATACCCTGCTCCTGCTGATTGTCGAGACTGCAATGAAATTGTTGAATGCCGCCTCCAGCGGCATGTACATTTATCTGCCCGAGAGTAATGAAATGGAGCTGATTGTGGATACTGCTCCCTTCATGGAAGTGGGAACCCGCCTGAAAATGGGCGAGGGACTGGCAGGCAGGGTGGCAATGACGCGCAGCCCGATTCGCATCGATGATTATTCGACATGGGAGGGGCGGTCTCCTCATTACGATGGCGTTCCTTTCCGTGCTGTTGTCGAAGTCCCAATGCTATACGGCGGTGAATTGATCGGTGTGCTTGCAGTCTATGAGGTGGGTGATTCGGAACGCAAATATACAGAAGGCGATGAGCGTTTGCTTTCCCTCTTTGCATCACAGGCGGCTGGGGCTGTCCGCTCTGCTCGTTTGCGCGAAGAAGCCACGCAGCGCTATCAAAACCTGCAAACCCTCCGCGCCATTGATAAAGCCATCGCCTCCAACCTCGACCTGCGTATTACGCTCAACATCCTGCTCACCCATGCCATGGACCAATTGAATGTGGATGCTGCAGATGTGCTCCTGCTGCATCCCTACGATCAAACCCTTCAATATTTGGCGGGGCGCGGTTTTCATACAAACCTGATCGAAGGTGCCTCTGTCCATCTCAATGATGCCTATGCCGTGCGCGCCGTCATGGAACGAAAACCTGTGCAGGTTTCCGATGCTTCACAGATCATTGAAAACCCACCCTTTGCCCATCTCTGGGAGAAGGAAAAATTTGCCTTCTATGTATGCGTCCCTTTGATCGTAAAAGGAGAAGTGAAGGGCGTTATGGAAGTGTACCGCCGCACACACCGCGTTGCGGCTGGAGAATTGTTTGCATTTTTAGAAACCCTTGCCGGGCAGGCTGCCATCACCATTGATAATGCGCAGATGTTCGATAACCTTCAGCGTGCAAATATGGAAATGGCGATCGCCTACGAAGCCACCATTGAAGGCTGGTCGCGCGCATTGGATATGCGTGAAAACGAAGCAGAAGGGCACGCCCAGAAACTTGCAGATCTAACCATGACCCTGGCGCGCATGGTCGGAGTGCGAGACAGTGAATTACAGCATATTCGCCGCGGCGCGCTTCTGCACGACATTGGCAGGATGGGCATCTCTGATCGCATCCTCCTCAAAAAGAGCAAGTTGACAAAAAAAGAAACCGAGGAAGTGCAGCGGCATCCCACCCTTGCATATCAAATGCTCCAACCCATTCAATACCTGCGCCTTGCCATCGATATCCCCTATTGTCATCACGAAAAATGGGATGGCACAGGCTACCCGCGCAAACTTAAAGGTGAAGAGATCCCGCTTGCGGCCCGCATCTTCGCCGTAGTGGATGTCTGGGATGCCCTCACCAGCCCGCGCCCCTATCGCGAGGCGTGGACGAAAAAGAAAGCCCTTGCCTACATCGAAGAACAAAGTGGAAAACATTTCGACCCGCATGTTGTGCGCGCCTTTTTGCGTCTCATGAATGATTTGCAATAACATAACATGCAAGGGGGATGCTTGACAATTGAGAACATAAGTTCTAAAATCCAACCCGCATACATTTTGATTTTATTGATTGGAAACCGCACATGGACTCCATCTCCAAACAAACCTATCGCCGCTTTTTACTCGCCTCACAGGGACTTTGGCCTGGTCGCCGGTACCGCGGCTTGACCGGCATTGAAGCCGCTTTGCACCAGATGCAGGCATTGCAACTCGACCCACTGGTTATGGTCGCCCGCAGTCAGGACATTGCCATGTACGGGCGTGTCCTCGATTACAAGCCCGACCTGCTCTACAAAATGGCATACGAAAAACGCCAAGCCTTCGATTACGGCGGCTGGTTGATGATGTACCCCATGCACGAATTCCCGTATTGGCGTTTGCACATGAAGCACCGTGCAGAGAAAGGGATGCGTTGGGAGGCGTTCACGCATCCGCCCAAGGAAGCGGTCAAGTTTGTGTTGAAGGAACTACGCGA
>VGOX01000005.1 GCA_016875755.1 Chloroflexota bacterium | reverse complement strand
GGCTCTCCTTTTCCAGTAGAGTCTAGCCGCTTCCCATGCCGTATCGGTGGGCATTTCTAATTGTCGTTGGGGGGTAATTCTAATTGTCGTTAACCGAAGGTCCGCATACATTACATGGTCGGCAATCACGATTGGTACTACCGCCTCGCAGGCGCAGCCTTCGACGAGATCCGCTTGGAGGTAATAAAAAGAATGGGGTTGAGCAACCCAGTTTCCCCGTTCCCATATGAAGCGGAAGAATCTCCCTTTCTCAAAGACCTGTTCGAGCGTCATCGGGTGTATGCAAGGCATGGCGACATATACGATAAGTTCAATTTCAATAAACAAAAGGGACGCAACCACGGCACGGTCGGCGATGCTTTCACAATGGATGTGTGCAACCGCTTCCCGCTCGAAGTACAAAAACGCTACGGCGACCTGCTGCCCGCAGGCATTGTAGACAGCCTGCGCAAGATCGCCAACATCCGCCCGGTGCTGGCCGCCCCGCTTTGGATCAGCGGACAGATCCGCCATTATGCCGGTTCGCATCCATTGGAAGATGAATTGAAAGGTGTATGGGACGATATTGCCGATGAGTTTCTGCAACTGGATTTCGTGCGCGAGGAAGACAAAGCTTTCCGTTTCGATGTAGTGGATGCCATGGAACTGATCGTAAAAATTTCTGGGCGGGCATCCTTCGCCACCATCAACGATGTGGTCATCTGGGTGCGAAAAAAAATGTGGAGCGGCAAACATTCCTTTGCCAGTCACGCACTTAAAGAACCTGCTTTTTTGAACGGCAGGGCGCAACACATCGTGTACGGACACACGCATTATTATGAAGTCGTGCCGCTGGGAATGAAGCTCGATACATCCTACGAACCCGAAAGCCAGATCTACTTCAACGCAGGCACATGGCATTCCTACTACGATCTCGCCATCCAAAACCCGAAAGAGCAAAAGTTCGTGCCGTATCAGGCGCTGACCTATCTCACGTTCTATACCGCCGAAGAGCACGACGGCCGCCGCTTCGAAACCTGGTCTGGAGCGTACGCATAACAAAAAATCAAAGCAGAAACAGTAGGGTTAAAAGGTAGGGTTAACCCTACTGTGGGTTTCAGGGCGGACTCATACAATTGGGACATTCAACTTTAAGGAGATTAGAAATGAAACGTCCCAAACTCAACCAGACTCTATTCTTGTGTTTGTTGTTCGTCCTGCTTGCGGCTTGTGCTGGCCCCGCCGCCGAAGCCCCTGTGGAAAATGCCGCAGAAGCGCCCGTGGTGCAGGCTCCCGAAGCCACCAGTGTCCCTGCCGAGGCGGGGATTACGCATCTCACAAAGCCCTCCGACTTGCCCGCTGAATCCATCAGCCAGGCATCAGACCACGACTCATCCAAAACACCGCTGGCTGCCACAGGCGGCGACTTCCTCACCCGCGGGCGCATCGAACGTCCTTTCAACGCGAACAGCATGGATACCTACTTCCCCGAATTGGACATTCTGATCGCCACGCTCTACATGGACGAAGAATGGATCTATCTTGATCTCACACTGGCGGGCAGCGGCACTGCCGCCAATTATGCGCTCGAGTTTGACACCGACCGTGATGGTCGCGGCGACTTCCTCGTTATTTCACAAGGCGCAGCCTCCACCGAGTGGAGCGTCTCAGGTGTGCAAGTCTGGCAGGATGCCGACAAGAGCGTCGGCGGTATTACGCCGGTGCTTTCGGATAAATCCAAAGCCAGCCACAACGGATTTGAGAGTCTGCTGTTCGACGCGGGACAAGGCGACGACACCGACCTCGCATGGTCACGCCTCAACCCCAACGGGACGGCTGGTGTGCAGCTTGCTGTGAAAAAATCCCTGCTGACGAGTGACGCCTTCCTCTGGGGCAGTTGGGCAGGACGCAGCGCCATCAACCCAGCTCTGTTCGACCTCAGCGACAGTTACACCATCGAAGAAGCAGGCTCAGCCCTCGCCGATTCGATCTTCTACCCGATCAAGCAATTGAGCGAAGTAGATAATACCTGCCGTCAACCCGTTGGCTTTACAGCAAGCGGAGGCGAATACGGGCTATGCCCCGGCTGCGCCCCCAGCAATGACTCTGATAGCTGCACCCGTCCGCTAGATTGCCCCGAAGGAAACTGGCTGCAATCGGACTGCGCTTGTGTCTACCCAGGCTAAGCAAATCCCATAGAATAAAGAAGCCCGCCATCAGATGGCGGGCTTCTTTATTAATGTACTGGTCTATGCCTCTGCAGGTGGAGTCTTGCGCAGTTTCTTCAAAATCTCCAGCGGATTCTCACCATGCCAGAGACTCAGTCCATGCAGGAAGAGGCCAAACTGGGAAAAAGCAAACCAGAGCAGACCAAACGTCATGGAGAGAGAGGCGTTGTCGATCCAGCGCGGAGCGGATGTGATGAGCATGTCCACTTGTGCGCGCCAACCGGTCAGTTTTTCATCGTAGCCTTCCAGCACTTGCAAAAGGTTTTGCAGGTTTTGCTTGGTCTCCAAAAAGTCGCCGCCGAGCAGGTAGGAAGTGTCGTTGATGAAAAGCGAGGCACGTTTTGCAAGGTCTTGCACATTTTCGAGTTCGAGGTCGAGCGAATCCACACCGGCAATAATGCCGGAAAGCAATTCATCGCCGGGCGCGTTGAGGTTGACAAAGGGAATCGAGTTCAAAGTGTTGAGTGTGGCGCGCAGGTCATCAAGGATCTTGCGCACTTCAGTAAGACGGGTGCGGGTTGAATCGAGATTGGGGATCAGGTCTTCATCCAGCGTTTTATTGACCTGCTCCAGCAGTTGTTTTGCATCGGTGGTTTGTTGGGTAAGGGAGGCAAGCGCCTCTTCGGCAGATTGGATGATGCGCAGGGCACGTTCCACTTCAGCTTTCGCGCTGCGCAGATCGGTTTGGATCTGTGTCAGTTGTGCATCGATCTCTCCCAAGCGTGCATCGGCTTCACGGGTGAGAGGTTCGTTGTACACCCATGCAAGCACCATGCCCACCAGGCTGAGAATAAGAAGAAGTGAACTCAATGCCATCAGTATGCCGGTAAAGATTTTGCGCGCCATGATGTTTTACTTTCATTAATCACATCAGAAACCAGATTTCAAAAATTATACAGTAGACCTCTCATGCGAACCGCGACATTCGCCCGATTTGCGTATTTCGTATTAAATGGTTTGACTGATTTACACATGAACCTTTGTTTCTATTCACTTCATTAGATTATTCGTGTCATTCGTATTCATCTTCAAAACTTCACCGAAAACATGAAAATCATTGAAAAAAACCTCTTGACAAACCATCTAACTTAGACTATTATCTAATTAGACATCGGTCTAACACAGGCATTTGCCTAACGTTCTTATTATGAAGGAGAGAGGTTACCCATGTCTACTATTTATGAACCAACTATGGAAAAAGAAAACGTCATCCCCCACAACGAAGACACAGAGCAGTCTGCCCGCAGCATCTTCACGCATGAAACCGGGCAGGTCCTTGTTACGCTCGGAACTCTCTTCAAGCACATTCCGCCCTTCAACGAATCGATCGACCAGAGCACCGGTGATACACTGATCTCGATCGGCAGAAAGTTGAAAGCCACAAAATAAACCTGCCGCAAAGTGAGCGATTTCATGGAACTCATGACTGAAAAACAAACCACTACGTCCATCACCTGGGATTTCGGCACCGCCTACGAGTTATTCGTCAGCCTGCATGTTCTGCACGAGCCTGAATACTTTGGCATCCGCCCGGCGTACGCAGCCAGTGTCCGCGCACGCATCCCTGCCGCAGAACGCAAACTACTGGAGGAGGTCTACCCCATCACAGGAGTTCCACTTAAATGGCTCACCACCCTGCCCGAACCCAAAGATGCCATCAGCGCACTCTGGGCGCTCAAGCAAATTCCGCCCGCCGAGCGCATGATCAAACTTCAAGGGCTGGACGAACCCTACAAAGGCTCATCCTCCGAAGATGGTGAAAAACACACCCGCTTCCGTGAGATCTTGTTGCGCGTTTCATCGTCAGGCAGTTGGAATTCTGAAGACGCAGAATATTTCTATAAGGTCTTCCACAAAAAACATGGCGGACTAAAAAAGGACGCCATTGAACGCTGCCTCGATTGGTGGAGCAAACCCGAAGAACTCGGCGAAGGATTCCTCTCCGCCATCAATTCATACTATCAGGCATTCTTTGAAGAGGAGGAAAAGCGCGTCGCGCCTGCGCTGAAAGCTGGTCTCGAAAACGCCCAGGCACTCGCCTCCCGACTCAGTTTTGACGAGCTGTTCAGCGAGCTTTCCCAAGGCATTAAACTGGACGAGGAATTCAACGCCAAATCCTTTATTATCGCCCCCGCCTTTTGGACCACCCCGCTGATCTTCTTCGAAAAGCTCAACAAAGACACCATGCTTCTGCTCTTTGGCGCGCGCCCTGCAGACATGTCCGTCATCCCCGGCGAAAGCGTGCCCGATGCACTCGTCCGCTCGCTCAAAGCCCTCGCCGACCCAACCCGCCTCAAAATTCTGTTCTACCTTAGCAAGGAAAACCTCACCCCATCCGAGATCGCCCGCCGACTCCAACTCCGCCCGCCGACAGTGACCCACCACCTGCGCGAATTGCGCCTCGCCAGCCTCGTGGAACTTTCCATGGCAAACGAAGAAAACCGCTACACCATCCGCAAGCAGGCGCTCGAACTTGTCTTCGGAAATCTCAAATCGTTTTTGGAAAAAGACCCCGAATAAGAATAGACTCGCATGAACGAAAAGAACTCGATTCTCCTCAAACCATTCCGACTTTTGGGTAATTATGGTTCCCATCTCCGCGCTTTCAAACCGAATGCGCGGCTTTACTTGTGGAACGTCATCATCACTGGCATGGTGATGGGCGTCTTCCGCCTGATCTTCAATTTCTACGCCCTCAGTCTCGGCTTTGATGAAGCCCTGCTTGGCAACCTCATCACCACCAGCAGTTTCGTCGCCCTCATCGCCGCCCTGCCCATGGGCTATCTCGCAGATGTGATCGGACGCAAAGCCTCGCTCATTCTTTCTGGCGCAATGCTCAGCTTCTCGATCATTGCCATGGCGCTCTGGCAATCGGAGACCTCGCTCTACAGCATGAACGTCGTTTCCGGGATCGCGCAGAGTTTGGCAGGCGTCACCATGTCACCCTTCCTCATGGAAAACAGTGACGAAAAAGAACGCACCTACCTGTTCAGTTTTGGTCAGGGTTTACAAATGACGATGGCCTCCGTCGGCAACTGGCTTGGCGGCTACCTGCCAAGTTGGATCGGTCAGGCGCAAAATGTCTCAGCCACCAGCAGTACCGCTTATGGCAACGCAATCTTCATCGTCGGCATCGGCGCGGCGCTCGCCATCCTGCCATTGGTTTTGATGAAATCCCCCAACATTGCCCGCAGTCAACGCGCCGTCTTCGCACCCTTCACCTACGCCGCCAAAGAGCCGCTGCTGCTCACAAAACTCATCCTGCCCATGCTGCTGACATCCCTAGGTGCGGGTCTGATCATGCCGTTCATGAACGTCTTCTTCCGCGTGGTACATAACAAGCCAGACCCTGTCATTGGCACACTTTTTGCATGGGGCTCGCTCGCCATGGGCGTCGGGCTTCTACTCGCGCCGCCACTCGCCGAACGGATGGGCAAGATCCAACTCGTGGTCATTTCGCAGGCACTCTCGATCCCCTTCCTCATTTTGCTTGGGTTCTCGCCCATTTTCTGGGTTGGCGCTGCCACGTACTACATCCGACTTTCATTGATGAACATGAGCAGCCCCGTCTACCAGACCTTCATCATGGAACATGTCGACCCCTCTGCGCGCGCCACCGTTGCCAGCCTCACCAGCATGGCATGGAATTTTGGCTGGGCGTTCAGCCCCACCATCAGCGGATGGCTGCAAGTGAAATATGGTTTCGGTCCTCCCTTCATCGGCACGATCATTCTTTACACCATCTCCGTTGCCATGTACTGGGCATTCTTCTGGCGGGGCTCCATCGCCACCGTCCCTGCCACTGCTGCAACGGATTAAGAAACTTCTCTCCTCCAGGAGAAGCGGGCTGGATTATTCATCCAGCCCGCATTTTTTTTCGCAGCATCAGGCATCAAATGCATCACTGGTATAATCTCAAAAGCAATTCGTGAAATAAACAAGTCGGGAAAATATAATGGGCACTGCAGACCTTCACATTCACAGCATCTACTCCCATGACGCAACCACCACCGTTCGCGCCATTCTCAAACAAGCCACCGACGTCAAACTGGACGTGATCGCCATCACCGATCATGATGAAGTTCGCGGGTCGCTGGAGGCGCAACAACTCGCACCAGCCTATGGCGTGGAAGTTATTCCAGGTTCCGAAATTTCCACACGAGACGGGCATCTTGTCGCGTTATTTATCAAAACACTCCCGCCTGCTGGCATGTCACTGACCGAAACGCTTCACAACATCGGCGAACAGGGCGGTATAGCGATCGCCCCCCATCCTTTCAACAACCTGCCCAACAGCCTTTCCATGGAAGCCGTCCTCGGCGCACTGGTTGATACAGAAGTAAAAAATGTATTGAGGGGCATCGAAACCCATAACATGGGCACGCAAAATTTTGACAAGGTCGTACAAAAACTTTCGGCACACCTCCCTTTTGCAAAGATCGCATCCAGCGATGCCCACATCTACTGGGCCATCGGCGCAGGGCGCACAGAATTCCCCGGCAAAACCGCAAAAGATCTGCGCACCGCGCTTGAAAATAACACCACCGTCCCCGTGCCATACGAAGAGGAACTTTCAGCGCGTGCCATTCTCAGCTGGGCACGCCGCATCACCATGCGCCAATTCGGGTACGCCTCAGACGCAAATTCACTCTCCTCCCCCATCCTCACAA
The DNA here is from genome assembly GCA_016875755.1 of Chloroflexota bacterium. GTDB lineage: Bacteria > Chloroflexota > Anaerolineae > Anaerolineales > Villigracilaceae > Villigracilis. The sequence goes on along the minus strand of VGOX01000005.1, from coordinate 13,695 downwards.
AACCCATCAGCAGATCAATGATCCAACGACTGCGAAAAAAACAGGACGGCTACTTGCCGTCCTGTTTTTACGATCGGACCCGTTTGATAAAGCCCGGAGAATTCAACTCCCGCTCAAGCAGATGCGTGAAGTAGCCCTGCATCAACACCTCCGCCTCTTTCTGGACCTCGAAACTGGGCTTTGCACGAGAGGCATCTCTATAACTGGAGCGTTGGAAGTGGCGCAAATATTTGAGCGCCTCCAACGAAATGCGCATCAAATTCGGAACCCCATCCCCGCAACGCGGACAGATCACCCCGCCTGCAGTAAACGAAAAGAACTGATCCTCCGCCAAAATCTCGCGTCCACAATTGGCACACTCAAACAACTGCGGACGGAAACCCACAGCATCTAAAAATCTCATTTCATAATAGCGGATCGCCAGCCACGCATCATCTTCTTTCTCGATTCGATCCAGGGTATCCACTAATAACCGAAAAACAGAGGGGTTTGCGCTTTCCTCTTCATACGAAAAGCGCAAAAGCAGTTCAACCACATACGCTGCATAACCTGTCTTCACCAGATCGTCATGCAGCGGTAAAAACGCATTGACAGTCTCCACCTGGGTGACGATCAACAAGTCACGTCCCTTTGCAAGCTGCACAGTAATATGCGTAAACGGCTGGAGATGTCCTGCCTTGCGTGAAGTAACCTTCCTTGCGCCTTTCGCGATGGCACGTACCATGCCCTGCTCACGCGTATAAAGCGTAAGGATGCGGTCCGCCTCACCCCAATCGGAGTGGCGCAGCACCACAGCAGAAGCACGAAAGGATCGGAAGTCGGTCATCTAATGATCGGTCACCAAATGTTTGGGCGTGAAAGCTTCAGGGAGCAGGTCGTTGACAGTGGTTTCTTTTGTCAACGTTCCTTTCCCATCCGCAAAAAGCACAACCGTCTCAAGACCAAACTCCGCCATTACCTGACGACATCCGCCGCAGGGAGAGCCTCCATTGTTGGTCACCACAGCGATCACTTCAAATTCAGTTTCGCCTTCGGATACTGCCTTGAAGATCGCAACCCGCTCCGCGCACATGGTTTGCGGGTAAGCGGCGTTTTCAACATTCACGCCCGTATAGATCCGTCCGCTTTTTGTGCGCAAAGCCGCCCCAACAGGATACCTGGAATACGGAACATACGCACGGCGACGGGCTTCATTCGCCAGATCGATCAGAGATTGTTTTTCTTCGTGTGTAATGGTCATAAGTACACCTGACTATTTCTTTTTGGATTTTCTTTCCAATTTTTTAATGGCGCGGGCGGGCATGCCCACCACCAACGTATCTTCTGCTACATTTTTTGTCACAATGGCGCCCGCCCCCGTCCGTGCGCCTGAACCGATCTTGAGCGGCGCCACCAGCATGGTATCTGAACCGATAAAAACATCCTCACCGATCTCGGTGGCATGTTTCTTTTCACCGTCATAATTACAGGTGATCGTCCCTGCGCCAATGTTGGTATTCGAACCGATCTGCGCGTTGCCAATGTAGGAGAAATGCCCCATCTTCACACCATCAGCAAGGTATGAGTCTTTCACCTCGCCAAAGTTCCCCATATGGACGTGATTGCCTAGATGCGCACCTTTTCGCAAACGCGCAAACGGACCCATATCCACGCCGTCTTCAAGCAATGCGCCTTCAATATCTGAAGCGAGGATCTTGCAATGGTTCCCGATCTTCGAGTCACGGATGATGGTATTGGGACCGACGACATTTCCTTCACCGATCTCGGTCTTTCCGCGCAGGTGGCTGTTCGGCATGAGGACAGTATCCCTGCCGATCTGCACACCCGCTTCGATGTAGGTTGATGCAGGGTCGATCATTGTAACGCCATTCAACATGTGTCCCTGATTGATGCGGCGGCGCATGGCAATTTCCACTTCAGAGAGTTGGATGCGGGTATTGACACCGATGGTCTCTTCGAGATCACCCATAACAGTAGCCTGCACAGGCAAACCCGCTTTGGATGCCAATTCAATCGCGTCTGTTAGATAATATTCGCCCTTTTTGGGATTCTTGGGAATGCGCTGGAGTGCGCCCCACAGCCACTCGGCATTGAAGCAATATCCGCCTACATTCAGTTCCTTGATCTGCTTCTGTTCTTCTGTCGCAACGTATTCCTCTACAATGGCGTCCACCGACCCATCGTCCCTGCGAATGATGCGCCCAAATCCGCGCGGGTCATCGGCGATAACCGTCAGCATGGAGATCGGTCCCTTGTTTTGTTTTTGGGTCTCCACCAGTTTTTGTAATGTCTCGCCGCGCAGCAATGGCATGTCGGCATAGCAGACGATCACCATATCCGTTTTGCCTTTGAGCAGGGACTCAGCCTGCATGACCGCATGACCAGTGCCAAGCTGCGGCTCTTGCAGGACCGTTTGGGCGGTTTCGCCAAGATAGGCAGTTACCTCATCTGCACCATGACCGACCACCACTACGGGCTTCTCGGTTGTGACTTGCTGAATGGCATTCATGGCATGCCAGAGCATGGGTTTTCCCGCAACGGGATGCAGAACTTTTGGCAGGGAGGATTTCATGCGGGTGCCCTGCCCGGCGGCAAGGAGGATAGCGGTTATCTTCATAAAGTCACCTCATGGGTTGGGTCTTGGAGAACAAAAACAGGATTTGCACGGTATTGTATCGCTCCGCTGCAAATCCTGTTTGAGAAAATTCTTCCGCAAGTGCGGATGGGTGTGGCTGGGGCACCTGGATTCGAACCAAGATCCACAGCTCCAAAGGCTGGTGTGCTGCCATTGCACCATGCCCCAGTGCGGGCAAAATTGTATCACAATTTTTTTAGTTTCCGTCGGGGAGCAAGCCTAGTTTCCGCGCTTCTTCCAGCGACATAACCTCTGAACTGATCGGTTTGTTGCCGTGTTTTTGTGCGGCTTCGTTCCAGAAATCATCCACATTTTGGGCTTGGGTCTTTTGGGTGACCGCCTGATTGAGCAGGGCTTCCATTTCCGGGGCGGGAGTTGCCCTGGCAAGCTGGTCGGTCTTTTTTTTCGGGGCAGGCTGGGCAGCAGCACTTTTCAATTCCCCGGTTACGCCCATGGATTTCAACGCCTTTTCCACCTGGGTACGCAGGGCAAGCAACCCATTGACGATCTCCAGCACGCGGTCTTCCACGGTAAGCCCATTGCCTGCCACGAGCAAGGCGTATAACGGGGTTACGGGGATGAAAAGCAGGTCGTGATCGCCGCCATTGAAGATATGATAGGAGTCGAGTGTCTCTTGATGATTATGGCGCGCCACTTTTAGGCTGGCGGCATGAATTGCCATCAGAGTGGAGATGAGCGAAACTTCCATGCTGGAGTCGTGAAGTTTGCCAGTGCGCGCTTGCACGAGGCCACGGTCATTGAGCAGGAAGACTGCCTCAGCGTTGATATCCTGCCTGAAGTTGGCAAGCAGGTCCGATACGCGGGAACCGCGTTCTTCGGCTGGTTCATTTGATGCCGACTCGGAAGGAAAGATAGTTTGCACAAGTCTAAGCCCACGCTCCACGACATCCAGAAAATCTGCCCTGGGAATGGGTTTATCGAATACAGCGAGAGCGCCGGCGTTTAGCATTTCATCGCGCATTTTTTATCGGTCATGCCGGTGATGAAAACGATCTTGATCTCGGGATGGCGGGCACGCACTTTGCGCATGAGTTCAACGCCGCTCATGCCGGGCAGTTTGTAATCTGTGATCAGCAGGTTGATCTCGTGGCGGGTGGATTCAAGAAGCGCCTCCTCGCCGGAAGGCGCTTCAAAGATATTGATCTCTTTGTTCTTAAGCGATTCAAGGCTGGAGCGCAGAAGGCGCAGGATGTCACGCTGATCGTCAACAAGCAGAATGTTATGATTCATGATTATCTCGCCGAATTATAGCAAAATTAACTTGCGACGCTCCAATCAGTTTTGACAGGTTTCGCCAATGCCGATGGCTTCGATGTTCCAGAGCGGGTTGGCAGTGGGGTCGAGATCAAAGCGGCAGACCTCAGGGCGAGCCGCGGCGATACGCAGGCGGTAATAAAGCGGAATGGCGGGAAGTTCGTCAGAAAAGATGATCTGGGTGCGGCGGTAGTTGTTGATGTATGCCTGCTCGCCTTGCAGGGATGATCTTGCAGCCCGGCAGGCAGAATCATATTCAGCGTTTTTGAAACCTGTAATATTTGTCCCAACCCATGAATTGGATTCGGCGGGAATATTGTCACTGGCAAACCAGTTACAGGGCGGCTCGAAGCCTTCCACGCCGAGGGCGTATTGCGCCATGTCAAATTGGCGGCCAAAGAGAAACCCGACGGGGCCTGCAGAAAACAACTCGTTGGGAGAAAGATATTCCACATTGAGGGCAATACCGCATTCGGCAAGAGAGTCCGCGAGGATATCCACCGTCTGCCTGCGCTGCGTGGAGGGCGTGGTGTAGTAATTCAATATTAATTGCGTGTTGTAAGAAACACCCTTCACATTGACCGCACGCAGCGGTGTGGATGGGTCGTTATCACTATCCTGCCAGCCTGCCAATTCCAATAAGGCCAGCCCAACTTGCGGGTCGTACGGCAGGTCTGGGATATTCGCATCGTATACTGGATGTTCCTTGGGGACATACGTGGTCGGGACTGTGGTCAAACCAAAGAGCACGTTATCTACCACCGACTGACGGTTAAGGCAATAAGTAATGCCCTCGCGTGTGCGCGGGTCGGCAAAAAAGTCCTGGCGGTCGGTCGAAATGTTATAGCCGTTATCGTAGGAGGCTGGGGTCAGCCCCAGCCCAAGCCATTCAATGGACATGCCAGTCGTTACAAAAATCTGTGCTTCCTCGGCGGTTTGCATCCCTTGCAAAATATCCACATGTTGTTCTAGGTTGATGGTTGGGTCAAGAATGTCACAGCGGCCTGCGATCATTTCGCTCAGAGCCATGCTTGGGTCGGGAATGAAGCGGAAGGTGAGGGTATCCACTTTAGGGTAACCATCTGCTGCACGGAAGTAATATTGATTTTTCGTCAGGGTGATGTGGTCGCCCGGGATCCACTCTTCGATCGTATAAGGTCCCCAACCTACCGGGGTGCGGGAGGCAATGTCAATCGAAGGCAGTTCGTCTGCGGTGAATTCCTGCCACAAATGCTGCGGGGCAGGCGCCCAAAAATTCATGTAATATGTCGGATCAAGAAAGCCCGGCACACCCCACCACTGCAGGGTTTCTGCGTCCGCGATCTCGTAGGTCTGCGTGCGCTGGATGAGGTAATCATCAGGTTCGGTTTGCGTGTGAAGTTCAAATGAGTAATACGAGTCGTCTGCGGTTAATGGCACACCGTCTGACCAGGTGAGGTTGGGTCGCAGGCGAAAGGTAACAACTATCTGGTCCATTTCCAGCGGGGCGACCCCGTCATAGGTGATAGTGCAATCGTCGGCGCGGCAGGAGGCGGGACGAACGAGTGTACCGGCGGATAATGGGACGAGATTCCCATCCGCATCCACTACCGGACTTCCAGCCTGCACGGCGGTTCTGACGATTTGTGCCTCACCGTTTTCAAGCGATGGCTGCTGCGTGAAGATCACAGGCTGGTGCTCATACGAGATCAGATCCATTGGGCCGTCGTATACCGCGGCCAGAACACTGAGAGCGGCTGTGTTCAATTCTCCAAATGGGTAGAGAGTGTTGGGCTCCGCTCCAAGACATATATTCAAGGAACTCTGGGCGGGTGCTTCTTCGGTGATCTCCGGGAGAACTGTAGGCGTTTCAATGGGAAGAGCATCGGTCTGAGGTTGGGGGCCAAAACAGCCGGTAAGAATAAAGAGCAGCACGAGGGAGGATAGGATTTTTTTCATGAATGGTTATCAGCCTGAATGGATGCAAAAATTACGTTGATCAATTAAATGCAGTTTCAATTATAACCATGTTGACTGTATATTTTCGAATAGAAGGGAAAAGAAAAGAGACCGCTTTGAAGCGGTCTCTTTTTGTATTAGGAGCCTATTCTGCAAACCAGCAAGCCACCCAATGTCCGGGGCGAACTTCCTTGAATTCAGGTTCGTCCTGTCCGCATTTTTCCACTGCAATGGGGCAGCGGGTGTGGAAGCGGCAACTCTTCGGCGGGTTAAGCGGGCTGGGCACGTCTCCCTTGAGGATGGTGCGTTCACGCTTGACACCTGGGTGCGGCTTCGGAATGGCGGAGAGCAGCGCCTGCGTGTAGGGGTGAAGCGGTTCGCGGTAGAGGGATTCGCGGTCGGTGAGTTCCACCATCTTGCCGAGGTACATCACTGCCACGCGATCGGAGATATGTTCCACCACGCTGAGGTTGTGCGCGATGAAAAGGTAGGTAAGACCAAATTCCTTCTGCAGATCTTTGAGAATGTTCAAAACCTGTGATTGGATGGAAACATCCAACGCAGACACGGGTTCGTCACAAACAATGAACTTCGGGTTGAGCGCGAGAGCGCGGGCAATACCAATGCGCTGGCGTTGTCCACCAGAAAATTCATGCGGGTAGCGGCGGGCATGGTATTCTTCAAGACCCACCTTCTTGAGCATGTTAATGGCAATTTCCCAACGTTCCTTGGGAGCACCGATCTTGTGGATCTGCAAACCTTCCATCACCGACTCACCGATGGGCATACGGGGGTTCAGGGACGCATAAGGATCCTGGAAAATGATTTGCATGTCGCGGCGGAAGGGTTTGAGTTCCTTGTTGTTCATCGCAAGGACATTTTTTCCTTCAAAAGAAACTTCGCCGGATGTAGGCTCGATAAGACGGAGAATGGAACGGCCAACAGTTGTCTTACCGCAACCCGACTCACCCACCATACCCAATGTTTCACCGCGCTTCACCGCAAAGCTGACCTTGTCCACTGCCTGAACCCAGGCGGTAATACGCTGAAGAAGGCCCGAGCGTACCGGGAAATGTTTGGTCAGGTTTTTGACCACCAACAAGTCTGGTTGTTCCTGTAGATTTTTTGTCGTGTTATTCATGGCAATATCGTCTCTCTTAGGATTTCTTTCCAGATTTCATTGGGGCAACGTGGCCTTCGGCATCCTGATAGAGCCAGCAGCGCACTTTGTGACCTTCAGATACTTCGATGAGTTCAGGGCGATTGTCGGTACAAATGGCCAGATTATGTTCAACGCGTGCCTTACAGCGGGGGGCAAAACGGCAACCGGTGGGCAAATCGACGAGGTTGGGAACAGAACCAGGAATGACTTCCAGTCGTTCTCGAATTTCACCCAACACTGGGATGGAACCAATCAGCCCCTGTGTATAAGGATGAAGAGGAGTGTCAAAGAGAGCGGCAACCGGGGATTGCTCCACAATTTCACCCGCATACATCACAGCGACCCGATTCGCCATTTCAGCGATCACGCCGAGGTCATGTGTGATCAGGATCATTGCTGAACCCAACTGGCTCTTCATATCACGCATCAGATCCAAAATTTGGGCCTGAATAGTCACATCAAGGGCGGTGGTGGGTTCGTCAGCGATCAACAGGTCAGGAACGCACGCCAGCGCCATGGCGATCATCACGCGCTGCGCCATACCACCCGATAATTCATGCGGGAAGGATTCAGCGCGACTTTCAGGCTCAGGAATACCGACCAGTTTGAGCAGTTCAATGGCGCGCTTCTTTCCCGCTTCCTTACCGAAATCCTGATGGATGTTCAACACTTCGGAGATCTGATCCCCCGCCTTGAACACTGGATTCAGAGCAGACTGCGGCTGTTGGAAGATCATGGAGATGCGGTTTCCACGCACCTGCATCATATCCTCCTCCGAGGCTTGGACAAGGTCTTTGCCATCGAAGAGAATTTGTCCTTCGACGATCTTGCCCGGAATGCCGATTAAGCGCATGATGGAAAGGGAGGTGACACTTTTACCACAGCCCGATTCGCCTACAATACCAAGCACTTCACCGGGGTTGACATGGAAATCGACGCCATCCACAGCATGGACAACGCCGTCTTCTGTGTAAAAATATGTCTTGAGGTTCTTTACCTCAAGCAGGGGTTTTTGATTCTCAGCCACAGGTCTTCAATTCTCCTTGTGATATGAATTGATCTTATTGCAACTTACACAGATCACTGCTCTCGATATATTCCAGCACCGGAGCAAAGGTTTCGACATGAAATGAGCCGCCTGCCGGTTTTCCACGCACTAGATTGAACAAAATATTCGTGTTCGAGTGCCGTCCATCCAAAGGAATAAGCAGGGTGTCAAACCCCGAGAAAAAGGGGCTTTGTGAATGAATACGCTGGGGCTGATCATAATACAATTCAAGGATCATCATTCTTGAATTTGTTTGATAATCCAGGTATGTCTCATCCGTCAAATTCAACTCATCCCAGCGCTTATCACCTGAAATTTGTTCGTTTACCAAACCTGAAATTGTTTGTAATTGTTCAGAACTCTGTTCGAGCACCACTTCTGTGCCATAACATCGAATTACGCCAAGGGTTGGTTCTCCCTCGAACACAGAATAGAACCATAATGCGTCTTTTGTATAGGCGGTGAGACTAAAATACACCATAAACAAAATCGCAAAAAAAACGGTGAGCAGAAAGTTCAGAACAGAAGCGGTTCTTCCAGAACTTTGCGAAGAGTGATAACTCACAAACAATATTCCTGTCGGGGCTACTTTGCAATGACAGTGATCAGCACCCGGACGTACTCACTTTCGGGGATGGACTGAATTGTAACAGAGATATTCTTGTCTGACTTGGAGCGCAGGAGGCTCAAAGCCCCACCCAATGGAGATTCCGGGCTATTCCCCTTTTTCTCCCAATCCAACGCAGCAAGTTCTGTGCGGTAATATTCAGCAATCGTATCCACATCGCCGGGAACTTCATAAGTGATGTAGGTGTTCCCTGCCGCAAACTTAAGCTTTTCGGCATCCGGGTGAATGGGAACATCAGTGGGAAGCGCAGCAATATTTTCCTCAACAGCGGCAGTCGCGGCAGCAAGCTGCTCATCTGTCTTTCCCTCCGGTTCAGCCGGCCCAGAACAACCAATCCCTGCTACTGCAACAAACAATAAAATCATTAGCAACAAAAGTATTTTTTTCATCTCTTACCTCATCTCAATTTTCTTAAAGTTTCAAGCGTGGATCCAACGCATCGCGCAGACCATCACCAATGTAGTTGAAAGACAGTGAGGTCAGGAAGATACACAGGCCAGGATAGAACGCAAGCCAGGGTTGCTGCCACATGCGTTCCTGCACATTTTGCAGCATATTTCCCCAGGTAGGAACAGGCGGGGTAATCCCGAACCCAAGGAATGAAAGTGCAGCTTCCAATACGATCACACCACCAAGACCAAGGGTAAGGCTCACGATCACAGGAGCAAGGGAGTTGGGGATCATGTGACGGGTGATAATCTTCCAGTCGCTTGCGCCCAAGGCGCGCGCAGCCTGAACAAATTCCTGTTCACGAAGGCTGAGCACCATACCGCGTACGAGGCGAGTGGAGCCGAGCCACCCAAAGGCAATCAACACCAGTGAGATGATAATCGCCTTCGACCATTCATCCGGCAAGCCAGGGATTGTCATACCGCGCAACATGGCGGAAAAGAAAAGCAGGAGGGGAAGTGTGGGAAGGGTGAGCAAAAACTCAACGATACGTTGAATGAGCGAATCCACCCATTTACCAAAATAGCCTGATATTGCCCCCATCAGCACACCGATGGTCTCCGAAACAAAATTGACCAAGACAGTTACGAAGAGGGAAATTCGGGCGGCGTACAACAAACGACTGAATACATCCCGTCCGAGTTCGTCGGTACCAAGCAAATGTTCCGGGGATGGGTTCGAGTAGGAGGGAGCTAGTCCCTGCTTGTATGGATCATAGGGGGCAAGCACGTTGGCAAAAATAGCCATCAAAATGAAGATGAGCACCATGATCATGCCAACTACAGCAAGTTTATGCCGTAGGAAACGTCTGCCAATAACTGTAAACCAGTGTTCTTCCTTGATCGTAGACAGAGTTTCTGACTTAAGTTCAGCGACTGCCATGTGAAATATTCTCCAAATTCAAGACTAACTGAAACGAATGCGGGGATCCACAATCGTATAGAGTACGTCTCCCAGAAGAGACGCAATCACGACCAGGACCGCACTGATGAACAGGAATGCCATTGCAACGGGGTAATCACTTGCACCTAAAGCATAGACGTATAAAAATCCCATGCCGGGCCAGTTGAATACCGTTTCCGTAATAGTTGCGCCACCAAAAACGCCGGGGATCTGGAATACCACGATCGTGATCAAGGGTATCAACGCGTTGCGCATGGCATGTTTCACGATCACAATTCGCTCCCGCAAACCTTTGGCACGCGCTGTGCGGACAAAGTCTTGTCGCAATACTTCAAGCATGGAGGAACGCATGAAACGGCTCCAACCAGCCATGTACAGCAGGGAAAGTACCATCGTCGGGAGAATGGCATGAACTGCAATATCAAGCGCCGAACCGGGTGTGGCATCTAGCAGAGCAAGCAGACTGCCCGGCAACGGGGCGCGGACTAGAGTTACATTGCCTGTGGGCAGGTAGGGGAAGCCAAAGACTTTATAAAGCGGAGATTGATTGCCCCCAAACAGAATGATCATCATCAAGCCGAACCAGAAGACCGGCATGGCTGTTCCAAAGAAGGAAAAGGTGGTGACGAAGTAATCCAACCGCGAATATTGCTTGACCGCGGAAATAATTCCGATCGGAATGGCGATGACCAAGGACAACACAGTTGCAGAAAGCATGAGGATCATCGTGTTTCGCAGACGGGATAAAAGAACATCTCCCACCGGTGAACCGCGTGCGATGTTCCATGAAGTTCCAAAATCACCGCGCACCACCCCTTTACTGCAAGTGTTTTCTGCAGAGCGGCAAGTGCTTGTTTGCAACTCTTCCCGTCCGATTGCTTTGAACCAATCTTCACCGGTCAACCATGCCACATAACCCCAGAAGGGACCGCGATGCAGTCCCAAGTATTCAGAAATTCGACGGATTTGTTCATCATTAAAGCCTGCGTTTTGGCGTACACCACCACGCCCCGCTTGTCTCAACTCATCCAGCGGACCACCTGGTGCAAGCCAGAGCAGGAAGTAGATGGCCATGGATGCGGCAACTACCACCAAACTCATTTGTATAAACCTGCGGATCAAATAATTTGTCATGCCCGTTTCCTTTCAAACCAGAAATCGTCTTACATTCTTATATGTATCGTTAATATAATAATTGCTGATAGGAAAATGGATGTCACCCTACAAAATTCGTCGTTGACGGAAAATAATTCATTGTGGCGCATCAAAAATCACGTCAGACTAAAAAATGGATAATGAGCAGGATACAATAAAAAGAAAAATAGAGGCGGAAAATAAATCTAAAACCAGAATGGAGGATGGCAGTTCCCCGCCATCCTCCATTTTTCAAACTTTGCTAACTCTTATTGCTCAAAATCGAAGTTTTCGACGTTCCAGAATTCGCTGTTGGCGGTCGGGTCCATCACAACACCCACGACGTTCGAGCGGGTGACGAGGATCTTGGCACGGGCGAACAGCGGGATGCTGGGCAGGTCTTGGGTGAAGAGGGCCTGCGCTTCAGCATGCTTGGAAGCCTTGGTGGCATCATCAAGCGCCTGAACAGCGGCGTTACAAGCGGCATCAAACTCGGGGTTCAGGAAACCAACGTTGTTGGAGTTACCCCAACCGAGTTCAGCGCTCGGCAACTGTGAGGAGATGTACAGGGTGCATGGGGGTTCCACGCCGGTCAACCAGGCGAATTCGCCCATGTCATAAGCGCGACCAAACACGATGCCATCCGGACCATCAGCAAAGAATTCGCCACCATACAGTTCGATCTTGGTGGTGATACCGCAGTTGTCCTTGAGCTGGGCTTGAACAACCTGGGTCACTTTTTCGCGGAGGGCGTTGGTGCGGGTGCTGTGGATGAAGGAGAGGGTTGCGCCACTGCCATTATCCAGCAAGCCGTCGCCATCGGTGTCGCTCCAGCCGAGACCAGCAAGGAGTTCCTTGCCCTTTTCAGGATTGAACTCGTAGAGGGTCACATTGGCATCACCAGCGTAGAGCGGGTGATCGGAAGCGGTGTAGGTGTTCTGAACCACAGCGGCGCCGTTGGTGGTCTTATCAACGATGCCCTGGCGGTCGAGACAGTAAGCAATCGCCTGGCGGAATTCCTTCTTGGCGAACAAGCGCTCGCCATCGGAAGCCAACAGGGAGGCGGCAGCGCCCTTGTAGGAATCAACCGGGGTGGCGTTGAAGTCGAGGTGCTCGAACACGGTACCAGCAACAACCTGGGGAACCATCAAACCTTCAGCTTCGAACTGGCGGATAAGGGGCAGGGAGCCTTCGAAGGCGGCATCCTGGGTACCGAAATCACATTCACCGGAAGCCAACTGAGCGATCAGCTGGTTGGTGTCAGGGATGAAGCGGTAGATGAGGGTGTCGATCTTGGGCAGACCTTCGCTGGCGCGCCAGTAGGTCGGGTTCTTTTCAACGACGATGCGGTCGCCGGCAATCCATTCAACAAGTTTGAACGGACCGAAGGCAAGCGGGTCGCGGTTGATAGCTTCGTCAGCAAGCATTTCAGCGGGGGTCAACGGGTTGGAACCACCTTCGCCATACACGTGCTTGGGAAGCGGGGTGATCATACCATCGACGAAATAGGTACCGCTGGTGTAACCAGGCATGAAGAAGTAGCTGTAGCTGGAGTCATCCACAACTTCGAGCTTCTGGGTCTGGGTTTCGTAGAAGTACTTGGAGCTGGGGGTATCGGGATGAGCGCCCACTTCGTAGGAGAACATCACGTCAGCAGTGGTGACGGGGGTGCCATCTTCCCAGGTCGCGCCGGCGGCGAGAGTGTGGGTGGTCACGATCTGAACGATCGGGTACTTCTGGCCGTCTTCAACGGTCACTTCGATGGGATCGCCTTCAGCCTGGTTCATGGAAATAACTGTACCAGCTGCAAGGGCTACCGCAGTGTCGGTGGCGGGATCGTACACGGTGTCGCCAACGCCAACTTCAATGGTGTTCTTCTGGGCATTGTCATCGAACTTGGACAAATTGTAGAGAACAGGCTGATAGTCGTAGGTGCGGGCATCGAAGGTCGCATCGTAGAGCGCATCGAGAACGAAGGTCTTGACCAACGCAGATTCGCTATACAGATACAAGGTGCCGGGCTCCTGAGCCAAACAAGCAACCATCACCTTGGGTTCGGCAGGTGCGGCGGGTTCTTCAGCAGCGGGCTGCTCGGCTGCGGGTTCTTCAGCAGCGGGTTCTTCAGCAGGGGCAGCAGCGCCACCGCAGGCGGCGAGCACCATGCTGGCGATGACCAGCAAGCCGAACAAAACGTACAAACGGTTTCGTAACATGTTTTTTTCTCCTCCAAGAAGAAAATTTAAGGGGGTTGATTAACGAACACAACATAAACGTACAGGTCATTTATATTTTTCCTGTTACACCACCTCCTTTATAAAATATAACAGGTACTTACTCAACGAAAAATAAGCAAATCGAATTATACCTAATTCCATAAGGACGTCAACACTGATACTCAGGGCGGGTGGGCGTCAGGATTTTGGGGAAAGGAGTAAGATAGGCAAGAGGAGCAAAAAGATGGACAAAGGCAAAGCAGTAAAAAAATGGCAGAAACTGAGCGATGAAACGATGGAAGGGATGGG
>VGOX01000004.1 GCA_016875755.1 Chloroflexota bacterium | reverse complement strand
GCCAGATCCGTGGTTACATTTCTACGGCTCGTAAAAATGGGCAACTCGTTCTGGATGTTTTGCGCCTGGCTTTTGCCGGTACTCCTTACCTTCCTGAATTTGTCGCTACTTCAGCCTGAGTAGTTACAAACTTTTTTGGTTTTGTGTTGGTGCTTGCTGCTGTGTTCGCTGTTGGTGTTTATACCGTCTCGGCAAATGCGGCGCTGGCTGTGCTGCCATTTTCCCAGAATTGGTCAGACAATGGTTTGATCGCAACTGCCGATGATTGGTCGGGTGTGCCTTCGATCATGGGCTACCTCGGGGATTATTCTGCATCGACTCCAGTTGATGTTGACCCGCAAACGCTTTTGTCGGATTACCCGTCTGTGGCGGTGGATGTCATTGCAAATCTCGTCAGCGTGGCGAACACTACAGGCGGTGTGGCAGAATTTCATCTGGCTAACCCAACGATTGCCATGCAAGGTTCGGGGACAGCCGATGCGCCTTTTATCAAGATCTTTCTTGATAAAACTGGGGTGAATAACATCCGCGTTGCATATAATGTGCGCGATATTGACAGCACCACCGATAATGCCGTTCAGCAGGTGGCGTTGCATTACCGTGTAGGTTCTAGTGGAAACTTCACCAACCTGCCCGATGGGTACATTGCAGATGCGACCACAGGTCCCAGTCTTGCGACTTTGGTAACGCTTGTTAGTCTGGTGTTGCCTGCTGCGGCGGAGAATCAGTCCCTTGTCGAATTACGCATTATGACCACGAACGCCTCGGGAAATGATGAATGGGTGGGCATTGACGATATTTCCATCACCGCCAATTACGCGCCGACAGGATTTTCCCTAACGCCGAATGTGGTGTTGGAGAATCAGCCCGTTGCGACGGTAGTTGGCACATTAAGCGCCGCTGACCCCAATGGAGCGGATACTCACACCTTTGCATTGCTCAACGCTGCGGCTTTTTCTGGTAATGGCTCAGACAATGTCAATTTCTCGCTTACAGGGAACACATTGCAAACTGTCGCCATGTTCGATTACGAGACAAGGACAAGTTACACGGTCTGCATCGAAGTGACGGATGCCAACGGACTTTCCCTCGTAGGTGAGCATATTGTCAACGTACAAAATATTGCAGACGAGACTCCACCGTCCGTGAGCATTGAGCAGGCATCAGGGCAGTCTGACCCGACGAATGCATCCCCGATCAATTTCAGAGTGACGTTCTCCGAACCAGTCACAGGTTTTGATGAAACGGATGTCGACGTGGGCGGAACGGCAGGCGCGACAACTGCAGTGGTCACAGAGATATCTCCCAATGATGGCACGACCTATCATGTTGCCGTTAGCGGTATGATGTTGGATGGGGACGTTACGGCGAGCGTTATTGCTGATGCTGCCGAAGATGGCACTGGCAACAAAAGCACCGCATCCACCAGTGCGGATAATACAGTTGTATTCTCCACGGACACAACTTTCCCGATCGTTTTGTTTTCAACAAATACCATTCCTGCCAACTGCTCTGTTCTTGCAAACGGTCCTTCGCAGATACAGATCGAATTCAATGAAGATGTCAAATCTGATTTCGGTGCACAGGCGGCGAATAACACGGTCAATTACCTGCTCGTCGAAGCAGGAACGAACGGCACGTTCGACACAGCATCATGTTTCGGCGGGCGCATTGCTGATGATGTCTTGATCCCTATCAATTCCGCTTCATATAACAACAGCGGCGGGTTCATCTCAGCTCTTATCATCAACGACGGAGCACCGCTTGGCGCAGGGGTTTATCGCCTGTTCGTGTGCGGCACCACTTCCATTGAAGACCTCATCGGCAACGAACTCAACAATGGCACAAGCGACACCTTGGTCAATTTTACGGTCAGCCCGCCTGTGGTGATTCCTGAAACGCCTGTCACGGTCGATGTGCCAGCATTTTTACCGTTGACTGGTTTTCCAAAAGGCGAATTGACGCACCTCCCCGCCCAGCCGTTTGAGAAAACCTACGCCTCCTACGCGGACCTGCGGCTGGAGATTCCATCCCTGGCAGTTTCCACGCCGATTGTGGGTGTGCCGCTCCATAAAGATGAATGGGATGTGACCTGGCTCGGCGCGGATGCGGGCTGGCTCAATGGCACTGCCTTCCCCACCTTGAACGGAAACTCCGTCATCACTGCGCATGTGTGGGATGCATACAACCAGCCTGGCACATTCCATAATTTGAAGAAGCTGAAATATGGCGACGTGATCCAAGTCCGCGCATTTGGGCAGATCTACACCTACGAAGTCCGTGAGACGAAACGCATCTCACCAAAGGAAGTCAATACCGCTTTGAAATCTGAAGAGAAGGCGTGGCTCACGCTCATTACTTGTGAAGATTACAAATTCCTTTTCAGGACGTACAGTTACCGCCGCATGGTGCGTGCTGTGTTGGTCGAAGTAACTCCTGAGAAATGATCAGAACGGGACGGGCTTTCAACCCATCCCGTTTTTGTGATTTGCTATTCTACTGAACCAAGTCTATAATTCGCCTTGTCCCTATGTCCACCATTGATGAAATCAAAGCCCGCATTGACATCGTTGACCTCGTTTCCGAGGCAGGTGTCAAATTGCGCCATGCGGGCAAGAACTATACGGGCTTTTGTCCCTTTCACGATAACAAGCGTTCACCAGCATTCGTCGTCTGGCCCGAGTCTGGCACTTGGCGCTGCTTTGGTGCGTGCAATGAAGGCGGCGACATCTTCAAGTTCGTGATGAAGCGCGAAGGGTTGGATTTCAAGGAAGCCCTGCAAAAACTTGCCATCCGTGCTGGCGTGGAGCTGACCGAGTTCCAGCGTGAAACCCCCGAAATTCGCGAAGCCTACGACCATCTCCGCAAATTGTTGGAAGATGCGGTCATCTTTTATCGCAGTCATCTTTTCAACAATAAGGAAATTCTCACCTATCTGCGCGAAAAACGCGGACTGACCGACGCCACCATCGAGACGTTTGGCTTGGGCTATGCTCCCCAAGGCTGGGACTCGGCTCTGACCCATTTCACCCAACGCGGCTATTCTCAACAGGACCTTGTGGATGCAGGGTTGTTGACCGTGCGCGAATCCGATTCCCCAAACCCGAATTCCGAATCCCGCGTGTACGACAAATTCCGCCACCGCATCATGATTCCCATTCGCGATGAAAATGGGAAGATGGCAGGTTTCGGCGCGCGCATTGTTGACCCGAACGACATTCCCAAATTTTTGAATTCACCCGAAACGCCGATCTTCTCCAAGGGGCGTTTGCTCTACGGCTTGGATCGCGCCCGCAAACCCATCCGCACGGCGGATCAGGCGGTGATCGTGGAAGGGTATCTCGATGTTATCGCCCTGCATCAGGCGGGGTATGAGAATGTCGTCTCGCCGATGGGCACGGCCCTGACGGAAGATCAGCTGCGTTTGCTCAAACGTTCCACGCGGCGCATCGTCCTTGCGCTCGACCCTGATGTGGCAGGGCAGAAAGCTGTCTTGCGCGGGTTGGAGGCGGCGCGTTCGGCGATGGATAAGGAAGGGGAACTCGGTTTTGATGCGCGCGGGCTGTTGCAAAATGAAGCCCGTTTGCAAGCCGACTTGCGTGTAGCAACCATTCCCGATGATCTTGACCCTGATGAGATCGTGGCGCGTAATAAAGAAGAGTGGGCGAAGATCATCGCAGATGCCAAACCCATTGTGACGCATGTTATGGAAACCTTGGCGGCGGGACAAAACGTCAACGATCCGAAGGTGAAGAATCAGATCGCGGCGCAGGTGTTGCCGCTCATCGAAGACCTGCCCAGCCCATTGGAGCGCGATACCTACCGTCAGGCGCTGGCGCGCATGCTGCGGGTGGACGAACGCTCCTTAATGAGCACTCAGGCTCGAGGTCCGGTGGTGAAGCGCAAGCCGCGTGGGATGTTGTCCACTCAAAAGGCGGAAGCGGCCGTTGCGGCGGTTAATCCTGTCTTGCGGCTCGAATCTTTTTTTGTGGGAATCGTTCTGCGTACGCCTGAGTTGGTCTATCAAGTGGACCGCAAGTTGGAAGAAAGTAATTTAAGCGCGCTTTCGGTGGATGATTTTGAGTACACCGATCACCAGTTGATTATTCAGGAAATTCGGCAGTCATTGGAACAGGTGGATCATGATTATCACGCCTATGTGATGTCGCGATTGCCCGATTCCATTTTGCCGCTGGCGTATGAATTGTTGGAAGCGAGTGAAAAGTTTAAACAAAATGCCGATGCCCTGCGTGACGACCTGTTGCGCGCGGTGAAAAAAATGCGCCTGACACGCGCAGCGGAACAGATCACCCAGTATCGTTATTTGCAGGAAGAGGCAGGCGAGCAGGGTGATGCGCGTGCCGCCGAGTTTGAAAATGAAATTGCGCGTCTGATAAAATTGAGAATGTATATGGATCGGATGAAGATCTAAGAGTTGCCGTGCATCTTTGCGATATCGGGAAAGGGAACTCGAATGCCTGCAAAAAGTAAATCAAAAACAAAACCAAAATCTGGAAGCAAAACAAAACAGAAACCGATATCTGGTGGGGGTACATCCATTGAAGCAAAAAAGAAACAAAAAGAAACTTTCAGCAGACTCTGTGATGGAATCGATGACAGAGAACCTGCCGCTGGATATCCCTGTGGATGATTTCATCGAACCAGATGAAACCTTGCTGGTGGATCAAGAGGAAGACCTCGAAGAAGTTGTGGCACTGCATGTGCGCGAGACCACCGATCTTGCAGAAGACCCTGTGCGTTTGTACCTGAGTGAGATCGGTCAGGTCAAATTGCTCGGTGCCGATAGCGAGTTCCGTCTTGCCACGATCATCGAAGCAGACAGGTTGGTTAACACACTGCGTAAATTGAAACAGCGCAAGGGCACCACGCTGGTGGCTTCCATGTATCATGCCCTGATCGCGGATATGCTCACTTCGTGGGATCGTCTGGTCGAAGACGCCGAGCGGCTCGATCATGAATTGCCCGACCTTGCTCTGCTGGTTGCGGAAGCGCAGTCGCTTCACTCTGGCTGGGAATTTGATTCTCCATCGTACTTGCGCGCATATCTGGATAACGGCCAATGGGGAAGTAACCACCTTTGGGATAACCTTGCCCGACACGCCTATTCGGTCTTTCTCAGCCTGTACCTGCTTCCGTTTAATTATGCAGAGTGGCTGCTGACGAATGTCCGCATTCACCCGGGCTTCCCATCCCAGCGTACTTTGTATCGCAATCTATGTTCCGATGAAGATCTGCAAAATGAGTTAACTGCCATCCACGCCCGCGCCAAAGATGCGAATCAGGCGCTTGTCCGTGCGAATCTGCGGCTGGTGGTGAGCGTTGCCAAACGCTATCTGGGACGCGGCATCCCGCTGCTTGACCTGATTCAGGAAGGCAATATGGGACTCCTGCGCGCCATCGGCAAGTTCGATCCGCGGCGCGGATTCAAATTCAGCACCTATGCCACCTGGTGGATCCGCCAATCCATCAACCGCTCCATCGCCGAACAGGCGCGGACGATCCGCATCCCTGTGCATTTGTTCGAATCCATTTCACGCATCTTGCGCGCTCAGCGGCACCTGACCCAAATGCTGGGACGCGAACCGAATAATGAAGAACTTGCACTGGAAGTAGGTTACCTCTCCGCCGCCGATGTGCAGATCATTCTGCGTGCCCATGCTGAGAACAAACCTATCAACGCTGAACTGCAAAAGAAACTGGACACCGCCTCTCAAAAAGTGACCCGCGCCCTGCGTTCTGCCGAAGAGACCGTTTCGCTCGAAGGTCCTGTGGGGGATGACGAATCCAGCGCGTTGGGTGATTTCATCGAAGATGTGGATGCGCCCTCGCCCATGGACGCTGCCGCCAAGGATATGCTGCGCGAGCAAATTCATCACGCCCTCGAATCTCTCTCTGACCGTGAGCGGGACGTGCTGGAATTGCGCTTCGGACTCAAGGACGGCAGGGAGCACACCCTCGAAGAGGTCAGCCGCTACTTCGATGTGACCCGCGAGCGCGTGCGCCAGATCGAAGCGAAGGCATTGCGGAAATTACGTCACCCTTCCAAGAGCAGGGAATTGCGCGATTTTTTGGGTGATTAGAGAATATCAAAGTAGAGCCGCCAAGAAGGCGGCTTTTCTTTTTAAGGGTGGGTTGAAAAATATAGCTTGTAGATTCGGATAATTCACGACTATTTTTATAAGTTTCGATTCCGCCTGTAAACGATTAACTTTCGGAATTTTACAACTTTTACCGAAATATGACGATTATCACCATTTTTGTGAAATGTGGCACTTTTTCTAGCCCCTCAAAAACCTTTGTGATATACTTTCGCGGAACTGTGCCAGATTTCACACATCAATGAGGTGTAAAACATGCTGCTGGAATATATTGCCATCGCGGTAATGATCGCGGTTGCTACCTTGATCGCTTTTATTGCCATCGGTCTGGGGGGATTATTCGGACCAAAGAAACATACCGCTGCCAAAGATATGCCCTATGAATCGGGCATGACGCCCTACGGGCAAGGGACACGGCGCATGCCTGTCCGTTTTTACCTTGTGGCTGTGTTGTTCATTCTCTTTGATATTGAAGTAGTGTTCTTTTTGCCGTGGGCGATCGCTTTCCGTCAGCTCGGTCTGTTCGGCTTGATCGAGATGGTGGTCTTCATTACGATTCTTCTTATCGGTTATGTGTATGCCTGGAAAAAAGGAGCCTTGGAATGGGAATAGAACAAAAACTTGGAAACATGGGCGTGGTTACAACCTCGCTTGAAACCATGGTCAACTGGTCGCGCACGAATGCCATGTGGCCCATGCTGTTCGGCTTGGCGTGCTGCGCCATCGAGATGATGTCCGCTCAATCTTCGAGCTACGATATGAGCCGCTTCGGCATGGAATTGATGCGTGCCAGCCCGCGCCAGTCAGATCTGATGATCGTGGCGGGACGCGTCTCGAAGAAAATGGGACCCGTCCTTCGCCGTTTATATGACCAAATGCCCGAACCCAAGTGGGTGATCGCCATGGGCGATTGCGCCTCCTGTGGCGGTGTCTTCAATAACTATGCCATCTATCAGGGCGTGGACGAAGTTGTCCCTGTGGATGTGTTCGTGGCGGGCTGCCCGCCGCGCCCCGAAGCTTTGATCCATGGTGTGCTCACCATTCATGAGAAGGTAAAGGGCGAGAAGTTTTCGGACCTGGCGGTTAAGTAATTAATTCATAAGACCTGACAGGTTCTTAAAACCCGTCAGGTCTTAAGGAATACGTTGATTATGGATAAAAAACTCGAACCGATCGTAAAGGCTGTGCAGGGTAAGTTCAGCGCGAAGTTTGAAGAATTCCGCAATGAAGTGCATATGTTCGTAAACCCCGACCAGATCGTGGATGCGCTCACAATGCTGCGCGACGAACACCAGTTTGAATTGCTCTCCGCGCTGACGGCTGTGGATTATTACCCGCAAACGTCACCGCGTTTTTATGTCATTTACCAGCTCACATCGCTGGCGCAGAATCTGTCGCTGCAGTTGAAAGTTCCAGTAAACGGAGACAAGCCCAAGGTCCCGACCGTGACGCGTGTGTACTCCGTCGCGAATTGGCGCGAGCGCGAACTATTTGATATGTTCGGCATCGAAGTCGAGGGTCATCCTGATCCGCGCCGCATTTTGATGCCCGATGATACCGAGGGGCATCCACTCCGAAGAGATTTCCCGCTTGGCTACGAAGAACCGCAGTTCACCTTCAACTTCGATGAGATCGACCTGCGTAAGCCGTATGCAAAGGAATAATTTATGAGCCAGATCGAAGAAGTCACCATAGATCAATATAAACATCTTGTTTCAGAGCGCGCGCTGACAGGCGAGACCATGCTGCTAAACATGGGTCCGCAACATCCCTCCACGCATGGCGTGCTGCGCCTGCTGCTCGAACTGGACGGCGAGATCGTCGTCAATTGCATTCCCGATATCGGCTTTTTACACACGGGCATCGAGAAGAACATGGAAGCCAAGACCTACCAAAAGGCTGAAGTGATGACCGACCGCCTCGATTATATGAACACCATGGGCAATAACCTTGCCTACTGCATGGCGGTGGAAAAACTGGTGGATCTGGATGTGCCCGCCCGCGCGCAAGCCTTGCGCGTCATTCTCGTGGAGTTGCAGCGCATCGCCTCTCATTTGGTCTGGCTCGGCACCTCAGGCTTGGACCTCGCTGCGATGTCGATGTTCCTCTATTGTTTCCGCGAACGCGAACAGATCCTGGATATTTTCGAACTCGTCTCGGGCCAGCGCATGATGACGACCTACATCCGTCCTGGCGGCGTGTGGCGCGATGTGCCTGTTGAATTTGAAGCCGCAGTGCGTGATTTCATCAAGATCTTCCCCAAGCGCATCGATGAATATGAAACCCTGCTGACGAAGAATCCGCTTTTCATTGACCGCATGGTGGACATTGGCTACCTGAGCAAAGAAACGGCTCTTTCCTACGGGGTGACGGGTCCCATGCTCCGCGCATCTGGCGTGGATTGGGATCTGCGCAAAATCCGCCCATATTGCGGATACGAGCAATACGATTTCAATGTGCCTGTGTTAACAGAAGGGGATACTTACGCCCGCTATCTCGTCCGCATTCAGGAATTGCGCGAATCGTTGAAGATCGTGGAACAGGCGTTGAACAAACTGCCGCTGGGTCCCGTTCGTTCGGACAACCGCAAATTCGTCCCGCCGCCGCGCTCAGAGATCGGCACCAGCATGGAAGCGCTTATCCATCACTTCAAGTTGTGGACGGAAGGCTTCTCTGCACCGGATGCATCCATCTACAGCGCCATCGAATCCCCGCGCGGTGAATTGGGCGTTCTCTTCGTCGGTGATGGCGGACCCAAGCCTAGGCGCGTCCACATGCGCACACCGTCTTTTGATAACCTTTCCGTCATTTCAGAAATGGTGAAGGGGTATCTGGTGGCTGATCTTGTCGCCATCCTCGCCTCCACTGATATTGTCCTTGGAGATATTGACCGATGAGTCTTGAGAAAAAATACCCGAAGGAAGTAAAACAGATCCTTGCCAAATACCCCCCGGAGCACAAACGCTCTGCGGTCATGCCGCTCTTGTACCTTGCCCAGCGTGAAGAAGGCTATGTCAACAAGGATGCGATGAAGGATATTGCGTCCCTGTTAGACATCACCGAAACAGACGTCGCCTCGATCGTCGGCTTCTACACCTTGTATCACGATAAGAAGGCAGGCAAGTACCGCATGCAAGTTTGCACCGACTTGCCTTGTGCCCTGCGCGGCGCGGATGAGTTCCTTAACAATCTGTGCGGCAATCTTGGCATCAAAGTCGGCGAGACCACCGAAGACGGCTTGGTCACGCTTGAAGAAGTGATGTGCCTCGCCTCATGCGACCGCGCGCCCATGTTCCAGACACAGGGACCGGACGGCATCAAATATCACGAATATATGACCGTGGACCGCACTATGGAATTGATCGAAGCCCTGAAGCAGACGGAAAAGGAGGCGAAATAATGGAGCACATCCTTTTACGTCATCGGGATATTCCTGATTTTAACAAGCTGAATGTCTATAAAAAGAACGGTGGTTTTGCGGCTTTCAAAAAAGCCGTGACGAAAATGGAACCCACTGAAGTAACCGCCGAAGTGACCAAATCTGGTCTGCGCGGGCGCGGCGGTGCGGGGTTCCCCACTGGCATGAAGTGGTCCTTCATTGATAAGACCAATTGGCCTCACTATGTCGTCGCCAATGCGGATGAGTCCGAGCCCGGTACCTTCAAAGACCGCGAGATCATGGAAAGCAATCCCTTCCAGTTCCTCGAAGGTCTTGCGATTGCCTCCTATGCCGTTGGTGCGAATGTCGCCTATATCTATCTGCGTGGCGAGTTCTGGCAGGTGGCAGCCTTCCTCGATGAAAAGATTGCAGAGATGGAAGAAGCGGGCATCCTTGGTGATAGCATATTCGGCACCGATTACTCGCTGAAAATCTATACCCATCTCGGCGCAGGTGCCTACATCTGCGGCGAAGAGACCGCCCTGCTCGAATCGCTCGAAGGCAAACGCGGACAGCCGCGCGTACGTCCGCCCTTCCCGCCTTCGTACGGTCTCTATGGCAAGCCGACCATCATCAACAATGTAGAAACATTCACCAATGTTCCGCCCATCCTTTCCAACGGCGCAGATTGGTACAAGAGCATCGGCACCGCTGACAGCGCCGGCGTCAAGATCTTCTCGCTTTCGGGTCGTGTGCGGAAACCTGGAAACTACGAGCTGCCCTTCGGCACCACCTTCCGCCAATTGATCTATGAACACGGCATGGGTGTGCAGGATGGGCGTTCAGTTAAAGCCATCATGCCTGCGGGCGCTTCCTCCTCCCTGATTGTGGTGGACGACAAAGTACTCGACACCCCAATGGATTATTCCTCCGTCCGCACCGTCGGCTCAGACCTTGGTTCCGCCTCTGTCATCGTACTCGACGACACCGTGGATATTGACTGGGTCATCAACAAGACAATTCACTTCTTCAAACACGAGTCCTGCGGTAAATGCACCCCCTGCCGCGAAGGCAATTACTGGATGCGCAATCTCACCGACCGCATTCACGAAGGCAAAGGCTCGGGAGACGATGTGAAACTCCTGCTCAATGTCGCCAAGCAAATGCAGGGCAAATGTCTGTGCGCGCTGGGTGAGTTCTCCACCATGGCGGTGGTCACGGGCATTGAGCGCTTCCCGCAGGATTTCAAAAAGAAAACGAAAGCGTAAGCGATACTCGCCCAAGAGTAGCGCTTCTTCCGGAGACTTAATGAGCAAACAAGTCACACTTACTATCAATGGAAAACAAGTGACCGTCCCTGATGGGTTAACGGTTGCAGATGCGGCAAAGGTCGCGGGAATCGACATCCCCGTTTTTTGCCATCACCCCAAACTCGAACCCGTCGGCATGTGCCGCATGTGTCTGGTCGAGATCGGCCGCCCCATGCTCGACCGCGCCACAGGTCAGGTCGTGATGGAGAACGGTCAGCCCAAGATCCAGTTCATGCCCAAACTCGAAACCGCCTGCACCAACCGTGTTTCCGAAGGCATGGTCGTAATGACCACCTCCGACAAAGCAGTGGATGGGCAAAAAGGCACAGTGGAATTTTTGCTGACCTCACACCCGCTCGACTGCCCGGTCTGTGATAAGGGCGGCGAATGCCCGCTTCAAAACCTGACCATGCAATTTGGTCCCGGTCAGAGCCGCTTTAACTACGCTGAGAAATTGCATCTCGAAAAGCAGGTTCCTCTCGGCGAGTTGATCTGGCTCGACCGCGAACGCTGCATCCAATGTGCGCGCTGTATCCGTTTTCAAGATGAGATCGCAGGCGAAGCCGTCCTCGGCTTCGACGAGCGCGGACGCAACACCCAGATCATTTCCATCTCAGACCCCGGGTTTGATTCGGTCTTCTCCGGCAACACCACCGACATCTGTCCTGTCGGCGCATTGACCACTGCCGACTTCCGTTTTGGCGCCCGCCCCTGGGAGTTGAAAGCACAAGCCTCCGTTTGTACGCAGTGTCCTGTTGGATGCAACACCACGCTCAATACCCGCCGCGAAGCCAAGGCTGGCGGCGACATCGTGGTGAAGCGTGTCATGCCGCGCCAGAATGAAGAAGTCAACGAGATCTGGCTGTGTGATAAGGGACGCTTTGCCTATCACTACACCGAAGGCAAGGAACGCCTCACCAAGCCGATGATCCGCAAGGAAGGCAAATTGGCGCGTGCCTCGTGGGATGCCGCGACCAAATTCGCCGCTGAAAAATTCTCTGCGAATAAAAAAGACTTCGTGGTGCTGGCTTCCGGCAGGCTTGCCAATGAAGATCTCTTCAACCTCAAGTCACTGGCCGATACGGCTGGTGGAACTGCCATCCTATACTCTGATATGGGCGGCGGTGAATTGACCCAGTTGGTTGGTGTTGGTGCCGGCACGAATATTGGCACAATGGGTAAGGGTGATGCCATTTCGGTGATCGCCTCTGACCTGTATGAAGAAGCTCCCATTTGGTGGCTGCGCATCAAGCAAGCTGCTGACCGTGGTGCGACGCTCATTGTTGCCAACCCGCGCGAAACCAAACTGGATCGTTTTGCAAAATACACCATCCGCTATGCGTATGGCGATGAAATGAAGACAGTGGCAGATTTCGGCAAGAAGAGCAAGATCGCTGATGAATTTGCGAAAGCCAAAAACGCGATGGTGTTCTTCGGCAGCGAAGGTCTCGGTGTAACTGGGACTTCTGCGCTGGCTTCGGCTTGCGCTGCCTTGCTGAAAGATACCGATCATGTTGGCCGCCCAAATAATGGATTGGTGGGTGTCTGGCAGAGAGCCAATGACCAGGGTGCGTTCGAAGTTGGTTTCAAGCCCGAAGCGGATCTGGAAAAGGCGCTCAAAGGCAAAGCCGTTTACATCGTTGGGGCTGACCCTGTTGGTGATGACCCGAACCTCGCGAAGGCGTTGAAGGGTGCCAAGTTCGTGGCGGTACAGGATATTCTCGAAACAGCCACCACTGAAATTGCGGATGCGGTCTTCCCTGCACAGGCATTTACCGAGCGCGAAGGAACATTCGTCTCTGGCGAGCGCCGCGTGCAGCGTTTCTATGCGGCTGTCCCTGCAAAGGGTGACAGCAGGCCAGACTTTGCGATCACATCGATGGTTGCCAAGCAAATGGGCATTATTCTTGAAGGGTCATCCCCTTCGGTGGTGTTCGATATCCTTGCCAATTCGCTTGATGCTTTCAATGAAGTGAGCTACGAAAGACTCGCGGAAGTGAATGGACAATGGCCCATCGTTGGGCGCGGTGACTTGTATTACGGCGGTACAACGTATGAGAATACGCATGGGTTGGGTGTGCAGCTCATCCCTGTGGCTCAAGTTGGAGGAACTGTACGCATCTCCAAGGTCAGAAAAGAAGCGGCTCTTCGTCCAAAAGAAAAAGAATTGCTGGCGGTCCCGGTCAATAGATTGTATGACCTGGGCGTAACCATCCAATCTGCTGAGTTGCTTGGGCAGCGGGTGGGTGAGGCGTTTGTTTCGATGCATTCCGCCACTGTGAAAAAATTGGGTTTGGAAGTTGGCCAGCCAGTGAAGATCAGTTTTGACGGTATCAATGCGGAAGCCGTTTTGAAGGTGGACGATACCATTTCCACGGGTGTTGTTCTGGTGCCGCGCAGCATGGGGATCGCGATCCGCGAACCTGTTGTGGCGCGTGTACAGAGCCGCAGCGAAGGGAAGGTGAAGTGATATGGATTGGACAATGTGGGTCGAATGGGTGTTGAAGGGGTTTGTGCTCTGCCTGATCCTGTTGACGGGTTTTGCCTACCTGACCTTGTATGAACGCCGCGCATTGGCGCGCATGCAGGTGCGTGTGGGTCCGAACCGTGCGGGTCCGCAGGGGTTGTTGCAGCCGATCGCCGATGCGGTGAAGTTGATCTTCAAGGAAGAATTGACGCCGGGGCATGTGTATCGAACGGTGTTTATTCTTGCGCCTGTTCTGACGGTGGTGCCTTCGTTGATCATCGCGGCGGTTGTGCCGTTGGGTTCATCGTTCATGATGTTCGGACGTGAGATCACCCTGTATATTGCCGATTTGAACGTGGGCATTCTTTACTTGATGTCCATTGCGTCGATCGCGGTGTATGGCATTGTGCTGGCGGGCTGGTCGAGCAATAACAAGTATGCGATGCTCGGCGGCGTGCGTTCTTCGGCGCAGATGATCTCGTATGAACTATCGCTCGGCTTGTGCTTTGTGATCGCCATCATCCTTGGCGACTCGATGAACTTGAATGAGATTGTGGACGCCCAAAAAGGAATGTGGTTTGCGGTGATACAGCCCGCAGGCGCTCTGGTCTTTATGATCGTGACGTTGGCGGAAGTGAACCGCGCTCCCTTTGATATGCCCGAAGCCGAACAGGAACTGACGGCGGGCTATCACTCGGAATATTCAGGTATGAAGTTTGCGCTCTTCTTCATGGCGGAATACCAGAAGATGATCGTCATTTGTATGATCGCTGCCACGTTGTTCTTTGGCGGCTATCGTGAATTCTGGTTCCTAAAAGATACTTTCTTCAGCGTGGACCAGAACTGGTTCCTTGGCCCGATCTACCTGTTGTTGAAGGTCATTGTGCTGCTGTTCTTCATGATCTGGATCCGTGCCACCTGGCCGCGTATCCGCTACGATCGCCTGATGTCCTTTGGCTGGAAGTTTTTGCTGCCGCTTTCATTGGTGCTGGCGTTCGTTACCGCAACGGGCATTTTGCTGGCAGATATGTTCAACAACCAGTTGTATTTCTGGAGCATTCCGTTCATTTCGATCTTCATTCTACTGGTGGCAGTTTCCTTTATTTATCGTGACTTGAGGAGAAAATCCCATGGGCGTTTTTGATCCCATTATCGAACTCTCAAAGGGTCTGGGCGAAACGCTTCGCTCCTTCCTTTTCGAGAAAACGGTTACCTATCAATATCCCGAAGAGAAGCGGCCTGTCCGCCCGCGCTTCCGCGGACGTCATGAATTGAAACGTTACGACAACGGCCTTGAAAAGTGCATCGGTTGTTCGCTTTGCGCCGCCGCCTGCCCTGCGGATGCGATCTTTGTGGAATCCTCCGAAAATACGGATGAAAAGCGCTTCTCCCCGGGGGAGCGGTATGCCTCCACGTACGAGATCAACATGCTCCGCTGCATCTACTGCGGATTTTGTGAAGATGCCTGCCCCACTGAGGCGATCGTGCTGGATGACAATTACGAACTCTCCTTTACCGACCGCAAACAGGCGATCTATACCAAGGATATGCTGCTGGTCCCTGTTGCCACCGAACAGATGCTCACCCCGCGCAAGGTCGAGCCGGGTGTATATACCCGCTCGGTGCCGGAGATGAAAGACCCGACCGATTAACGACACCTGCACTTGCGTGCTGGTGTAAGTGTTTACGATTTCAGATTTTCGATTGCTTCGAACATCGTCAGTCGAAAATCGTAAATGGAGTGTTATGAATTCTGACCTGATTGTCTTCCTCGTCCTTTCCCTAGTTGCCATCTCTTCGGCGCTGGGAATGTTGTTCAGCCGCAACGCGGTGTATTCAGCCTTGTTCCTTGTGTTGAATTTCATCACAGTGGCGGTCTTCTACCTGTTGTTGGGCGCGCCATTCATTGCGATGTCGCAGATTACCGTGTATGCAGGCGCGATCATGGTGCTCTTTTTGTTCGTGATCATGCTCCTTGGTGCGGAAAACCTTGCGCCCGGCAACTCTCTTCCCTGGCAAAAACCGCTGGCAGGGCTGCTCTCAACCATCCTTGCGGTCGAAGCGATTTACATCCTGTTTTCGCGTGCCCGTTCCGACGCGGTTATCACCGCTCCTGATGCTTCCCTGAACACAATGGAAAGCCTGCGTGAAATGGCAATGACCCTGTTCAGCGATTACCTGCTTCCATTCGAGGTGACATCCATTCTGCTGCTGGTTGCCATGGTCGGCGCGATCATCCTGACCCGCCGCGAAAAAGGAGGACAAAGTTAATGGTCCCTGTTGATTATTACATCGCCTTATCCGCGATCCTGTTCGTGCTCGGCACGCTCGGTGTGCTGACACGCCGCAACCCGCTCATTATTTTCATGTCCATTGAATTGATGCTCAACGCGGCAAACCTTGCCTTTGTGGCATTTTCCAGCGTCTACCAAACCTTCAACGGACAGATCTTTGTCTTTTTCGTCATCGCAGTCGCGGCGGCGGAGGTGGCGGTGGGGCTCGCCCTGATCGTGGAGATCTTCAAATCCCGCAGGAACATCAACATTGATGAATTGAATTCCTTGAAGGGATAATTCGATACTCGACCCGATTATCGAATGACGGAGAATGTTATGCACTTAAGTGAAACTGTACAAACAGGCTTTTATTTTCTGGCTCCCTGGCTGGTACTTGCGCCTGTCGTCGGCTTGCTGATCAACGCCATATTCGGGCGTTACTTCAGCGAAAAAGTGGTCGGCACGGTGGCAAGCGCGGCATCGGGCACGGCGTTTATCGTCTCGGCCTTGCTGGCATATTCAGTATCTGCCAGTCACGGTGGGGTGGTCAGCGTGCCCTTCGCCGAATGGATCCACATCGGCAATCTCAAACTCGACTGGACCTTCCGCGTCGACTCGCTCTCGACCACCATGATGCTCGTCGTATCAGGTGTCGGGACGCTCATCCACATCTACGCCATCGGCTACATGCACGAAGATGTGCGCTTCAAGCATGAGGAAGGACGCTTCACCCGCTTCTTCATCTTCTTGAACCTGTTCATTGCAGCGATGATGATCCTCGTCTCCGGCGACTCCTACCTGATGCTCTTCGTCGGCTGGGAAGGTGTGGGTCTCGCCTCCTTCCTGCTCATCGGCTTTTGGTTCGAGATGGACACGCTTGCCCGTCCCTCCTGGGCGAATTCAAATGCCGCCAAGAAAGCCTTCATCACCAACCGGGTAGGCGACTTTGGTTTCCTCATCGCGGGCTTTTTGATGTTCTGGTATCTCGGCTCCTTCCAATTTGACGAAGTCTTCGCCGCCGCGCCCGCCATTGCAGAATCGGCTCCATGGGTGATCGTGGCGATTACACTCTTCATGCTGATCGGTGTGGCTGGGAAATCCGCGCAAATTCCGCTCTATATTTGGCTGCCAGACGCGATGGCAGGTCCGACACCCGTTTCCGCACTCATCCATGCCGCGACAATGGTGACAGCAGGCGTGTATCTCGTCACCCGTTCGGCTCCGCTGTATTCTCTCGTCCCCGAAGCACAATACATTGTTGCAATGGTCGGCGCAGGGACGGCGCTTTTCGCCGCGACGATCGCGGTTGGTCAATACGATATCAAGAAAGTTCTCGCCTATTCCACCATTTCACAGCTTGGCTTCATGGTCGCTGCAGTGGGAATGGGCGCGTACGTGGCGGGGATGTTCCACCTCATCACCCACGCTTTCTTCAAGGCTTTGTTGTTCCTTTCCGCTGGTTCTGTCATTCTCGGTCTCGAACGCGGACATCATGCCCATGAGCATCACGCTCATCATGATGAAAAGCCAAAGGGTAAAAAGAAGAAGGAAGAAGAACACGGACATGGCGGTCACGATGATGATCATGGTGAAGTCTTCGACCCGGGCGATATGCGCAACATGGGTGGCATCCGCAAGACCATGCCTGTGACGTTCTGGCTGTACATGATCGGCACGCTGGCGCTGGCGGGTATCTTCCCGTTTGCCGGCTTTTGGTCGAAGGATGAAATTTTGCTCGATGCAAAACTTCACTATCCCAGTGTCTACTGGCAGTTGAGCATCGCCGCTTTCTTCACCGCCTTCTACATGGGACGTCAGATTTGGATGGTCTTCTTCGGCGAAGCCCGCACTGACGCGGCGAAGCACGCGGAAGAAAGCCCAAAGGTAATGACCGTGCCGCTGATGGTGCTGGCAGTTTTGAGCGTAGTCGGAGGCGCGTTGAATCTCCCGTTCAAGGGTTTTCATCAACTCGGTCACTGGCTGGAATATACGCTTGGACATCTCGAATTCCCACCCTTTGATCTCGGCGTTGCGGGCATCTCCACGGTGCTGGCGCTGCTTGCCATCTTGATTTCCTGGCTGTTGTATGGACGTAACCCGCTGAAGGGTAACCAACCTGATCCGCTCAAGAAACCGCTTGGCTTTGTCTTTACGGGCATGGAAAATAAATGGTTCGTGGATGAAGGCTATGATGTGCTTATCCTCACCCCGTTTAGGAAGATCTCGCAATTCCTTGCAGATGTGATCGACTGGCGCTTCTGGCATGACTTTGTGCATGATACGGTGATTGCTGGAACCTATACCTGGGTCAGCAGCATTGCGCTCGACCGTTATGCCGACCAACGTGGTATCGATGCCTTTGCCAACTGGCTTGGCACAGCCACGCAGTGGGTGTCTGATAATGTTCGTAAAATTCAGAATGGATTTGTGCGCTCGTATGCGCTCTCCGTTTTGTTGGGCGTTGTTTTGATTTTAGGTTATTTGATTTTGAAATAACTCGTAGAAACCGAGGATAGAACATGGAATTTCTTTTGCAACCTCTCACACTCCTGACCTTCTTCCCGATCCTGGGCGTGCTTGTTCTTCTGTTCATGAACTCCGAGCAGAAGACCGCCATCCGTTGGGTCGCGATGGTCACCTCTCTGCTCACATTCGGTGTTTCGTTGTGGGTCTTCTCGATGTTCAACGCATCGAATCCTGACTTGCAGCTGGAAGCCAAGTACCCGTGGATTCAGGTGGCTGGCTGGAACATCTACTACTATCTTGCCGTGGATGGTTTGAGCATTCTGCTGGTCATGCTCACCGCCTTCCTCACACCGATCTCCATCCTCTCCACCTGGACTGCTGTTGAAGACCGCGTGAAGGACTTCATGATCTTCTTCCTCCTCTTGGAAGTCGGCATGACGGGCGTATTTCTCGCGCAGGATCTCTTCCTGTTCTACATTTTCTGGGAATTCACCCTCGTCCCGATGTATTTCCTCATCGGCATCTGGGGCGGACCACGCCGCGTCTATGCTGCGGTGAAGTTCTTCCTCTACACCATGGCAGGTTCCATCCTGATGCTGCTTGCCATCCTTTACCTCGGCATCAAGACCGATACCTTCAACATCCCCACCATGCTCGTCCGCCTGCCGGACCTGTACGCCACAGGCACGATCACCGCTGGTGTTCAGATGTTCCTTTTCCTTGCATTCACTGCCGCCTTTGCCATCAAAGTGCCAATGTGGCCCCTCCACTCGTGGCTGCCCGATGCCCACGTGGAAGCGCCCACCGCGGGTTCCGTCATTCTTGCAGGTGTTCTGCTGAAGATGGGTACCTACGGTTTCCTACGATTCAACATTCCGCTCTTCCCGAATGCCGCCATCCAAGCCGCCCCGTGGATCGCGCTCTTTGCGACCATCGGTATCATCTATGGCGCGGCGGTTTCGTTTGCACAGTCGGATATGAAGAAATTGGTTGCGTATTCCTCCGTGAGCCACCTCGGCTTCGTCATGCTCGGTATGTTTGCATTGAATGCCGAAGGCGTGGCGGGCGCCATTTTGCAGATGGTCAACCACGGCTTGAGCACGGGCGCGTTGTTCCTCCTCATCGGTATGATCTACGAACAGACCCACACCCGCGAGATCAAGGTCTACGGCGGCTTGTGGAAGATCACCCCGATCTTCGGCACGCTCATGCTCATCTCATCGCTCTCCTCAATGGGTCTGCCTGGTCTCAATGGCTTTGTGGGTGAGTTCACCATCCTGCTCGGCGCGTTCGGCTCCGAAGCGATCGGCTCCCCCTGGTATGCAGGCATCTCCGCGCTTGGCGTCATCATGGCGGCGGTCTACATCCTCTACATGTTCCAAAAGGTCTTCCTCGGACCTGCGGGCGAGATCACCCATCACCACGAACTCAAAGACCTCAACTGGCGCGAAATCGCCACGGTCATTCCTTTGATCATCTTCATGTTCTGGATCGGCTTGTACCCCAAACCGTTCTTCGACATCCTCGCCCCTGCCGTGGAGAAACTCCTCTCCGCCCTGCCTTTATAACGGACCATCGACGATAGACCGCTGACCATCGGTTGTCCATCGTCCATCGTCAGATTTTGGAGCGTTCATGACGCAACCTCAATTTATAGACTTCTACACATTAATGCCCTTCCTCATCATTTCCGTGTGGGCGTGCCTGCTTTTGCTGGTGGACCTTTTCATCCCGAATGACCGCAAAGGCATCACGGTTGCCCTCGCTGTGTTGGGATTGGTAATCGCTCTGGGCTATTCTGTGACACAGGTTGGGCTTGCCAGCCGCGGCTTCAACAACATGGTCGTGCTGGACGGTTTCTCAACCTTCGCCAACATTCTCCTGCTTGCCAGCGGCTTGCTCGGCATCGCCCTTTCCTATGGCTATAACAGCCGCATGGGCATTAACCGCAGCGAATACTACACACTCATGCTCTTCAGCGTTGGCGGCATGATGCTCATGGCGCAAGCCACCGACCTCATCATCGTCTTCCTTGCCCTCGAACTGCTGTCCATTCCGTTGTATGTCCTTGCGGCCATCTCCCGCAAACGAGATGCAGAAGAATCAGGCGTCAAGTATTTCCTGCTCGGCGCATTTGCCAGCGGATTTGTCGTCTACGGCACGGCTCTGATCTTCGGTGCGACGGGTTCCACCAATCTGGCAGACATCTTCTACGCCGCCTCCAGCGGGACCTCAAGCCTGCTCCTGACCATCGGCGCGGCTCTCCTTTTGGTTGGATTCGGCTTCAAGGTTGCAGCCGTTCCCTTCCACATGTGGACGCCCGATGTCTATCAAGGTGCCCCGACGGCAGTCACCGCTTTCATGGCAGCTGGAGCAAAGATCGCGGGTTTCGTGGCGTTGTTCCGTGTATTTGCCACCGCCTTCCCAGCCCTCTCCGCCGACCTGACCGACATCCTCTGGGCGCTCTCCGCCTTGACGATGATCGTTGGTAATTTATCCGCTCTCTCGCAGACCAATATCAAACGTCTTTTTGCGTATTCTGCGATTGCGCATGCAGGTTATATCCTTATGGCATTTGTGCCATATGGGAACAGCGAAGTTGCTCCCACCGCCATTGCCGCGGGCTTGTTCTACCTTGTCGCTTATGCGGTCACCAACTTCGGTTCCTGGGGTGTGGTGATTGCCCTCGAAAAAGCGGAAGGCAAAGGGCTTGAATTGTCTGACTACGCAGGCTTGGCGAAGAAGTATCCCGCCCTTGCCATCGCCATGACCATCTTCATGCTCTCCTTCATCGGCTTCCCCCCGACGCTCGGTATGGTGGGTAAGTTCTACCTCTTCCGTTCCGCGCTGGCTGGCGGGTTCCCCGGGCTTGCCATCATCGGTGTGGTGACGTCGCTCATCTCCGCCTACTACTACCTGCGTATCGTCGTCAACATGTACATGAAGGAAGGCGACCCCGTCGCTGAGCGTGAACCCTGGCTTGGCTTCGCCACTGCCCTCACAGCTGTACTAACGGTCGTGGTCAGCTTTGTTCCCCAATTCCTCTTCCTATTGGCAAGTACTGCTATTTTCAAATAAGGATTTGAATTTTACGAAGAGCGGGATGACGTCAGACATCCCGCTCTTCGTTGTGCGCCCAGCATGGGCGTTGGCTAGAGGGTGAAAGACCCTTATGGAGGTTGATTGCACCAACCATTAGCGGAAGGCAAGGGCGTTGTCGCGAGGCAGGGTCTGGAGGAA
>VGOX01000003.1 GCA_016875755.1 Chloroflexota bacterium | reverse complement strand
GGCAGGAGAAACAAGAAAAGCAAGACGAAGCTGTGCAAGGAAAGTTATTCGATTAAGAGACGCCAGCAAGAGCGCGCCTTCCAGGCGCATTATCTCAAAGCCGCCGCCTCTGGCGGCGGTAGTTTACTTGAGTTATCTCTACGAGCAAATGGGCGAAGACTTTATCAAGGCGCTCATTGCCGACCCCGCGAATGGACTTGGCAGCATTGATACTTTGCTGACGCAATTCAATTCCCCGCGCACTGCGGATGACCTGTATGTGGATGCGCTCACTGCTGCTTTCTTCAATAATCCCAATTTGGAAGACGGACGCTTTGGCTATCAGGTTCCGCCCATGCCTGAGATCAGGCTGCGTTATGAATTTGAATCCCTGCCTGCGATCTATCAGGGCAGGGTGAATCAATATGGCGGTGTGGACATTTTTACCTTCACGGGTAAGGGCAGGAAAACATTGACTTTTGCAGGTGACCAGCGCACGCAGTTGATTCCTGCCGAAGCGCATAGCGGAGAAAATTTCTGGTGGTCGAATCGTTATGATTCTTCGTTCAGCACGCTCACCCGTGAAATAGACCTGACTTCCGTTTCGGGCGCTACGTTGAAATACTGGGCTTGGTACGACATCGAAGAAGATTGGGATTACGCCTACCTGTTGGTTTCCACCGATGGCGGCAGCCACTGGGACCTTGTCCCTGCCACGTCCAGCCGCGAGACTGACCCGAACAATCAAAATATGGGGCACGGCTTTTCAGGCAAAAGCGGTGGCGGCGCGGACGCGGTCTGGGCTGAAGAAACTGCCGACTTGAGTGCCTACGCAGGGCAGACCATCTTGCTCCGTTTTGCAATGCAAAATGATCTGGTGGTCAATGATTTTGGCTTTGCAGTGGACGATATTTCCATCCCCGAAATTAACTGGAGTGACGATTTCGAATCAAGCGTTGATGCCTGGACAGCGGATGGCTTCGTTCTTACGCATAACTATATTCCGCAAGTTTGGCATGTCCGTGCTGTGGAGGAGCATGTGGATGGCACCGTCACCGTTCACGATGTGGAAGTTACAGACGGCGCAGGCGCAGTACAAGTGGATTTCACTGATACCAATCGCATTGTCATCTTCGTCATCGGGCAGACGCGCTACACAACTCTCCCCGCTTCGTATCAGGTGGAGATCAAATAAAAAAACGTAGGGGCGGGATTTTCTCCGCCCCTGCGTTTTTTAGAAATTCAAAGTTTCTTGTTCAGTGCATTAACGCGCATTCCAAGCTTGATGATGGCATAGCCATAGAGAATGAGAAAACAGAAGAATATAAATGTCAACACCTGAAGAAAAGGATTAGACATCTTATTTAAGTTGTTGATATTTACGATCAGAAGAGGCAGGAGTGCCACCAGAATGAACAGGATGCGTTGATATTTCTTGGCTTTTGATTCGTTATCGCTGAAGATTTCCAGCTCTTCGCCTGGAACAGTTGCCTTGCGGAAATATTGCCAGCCGCCCATCTCACCCATATGCTCCCAACCTGTGTCTTGAAATATCTGCAAATAGTTGAGTCTGTTCTTTTGATCGATGAAATAGTCTAGTCGGTAGATAAAATCCTTGGCCTCGCCTTGTTCGAAGGTATAGGTGCCAGGCGCTGAAACAGACTTAAAATGCCAGCCTTTTTGCGCCATTTCGCGCAGCCAAACTTCCTCTTTTTCATCATCCCAAGCCCAAAACCAGTGAAATATTTTTTGTGTAGTCATTTCTTCCTCCAAAAGACCCTACCAGTCTTTCGTTATTTGCCCATTTACAGCTAATAGTTCGCTGCGGCGAATATGTTCCTTCAAGACGGCCTTGCCTTTATCAGTCAATGCATAGGTCTTGCGACGGTCAGCCTCTCCAACCTTGATGATTAGCCCCTCTGTTTCAAGGGTGGTGAATGCGCCATAAAGCGTGCCTGGACCAACCTTAACCGTGCCTTGACTCATCTCATCCACTTTTTGCATTACCGCATACCCGTGTAATGGTTCTGCCAGCGCAAGCAGAATATACGCAGTAGACTCAGTAAAAGGGAGGTATTTAGCAAATTGTTTTTTCATTTTGTCTCTTATGTCGAGCTTCATTGTATCATCTACCGATATATTACCACGCGATATATCGGTAGTCAATATAAAAGACTTCGGAGATTACTCAGTAATCTCCGAAGTCTTTTATATTATTCCGCGTCTCTCTATCGTTAAACTCTCACTCTAAAATCAACCTACCACCGATCCCAATGCACCACATCTTCAAACGCCGCCCGTCCACCCTTCTTTGGCGGCGCGGACAACTTCTCTTCCTCCAACGGATAGCCAAATGACAGCGCGATGCGTAAATGCCACTCCGCAGGGAATCCCAGAATCCGCCGCGCTTTTTCAGGTTCGTAGATCGAAGCAGGCACGGAGCCGACTCCCAACTCCCATGCGGCAAGCTGCATGAATGCCGCTGCCTGTCCTGCATCGAACATGATCTGAAATTTCCCGTCAGGGTCAGGCGTGAGAATGGCAACGCCCAACGCCGCACCAGCGAGATGTCCCGCCCACTCGCCGCAGGTCGAAAGTTCCTTCAAAATGGACTTGTCTCGCATGGCAATGAACTGCCACGTCTGCGTGTTCTTCGAAGATTGTGACCGCCGTCCCGCGTTAAGAATCGCATGCACAACCTCAGCAGGCAGCGCCTCCTCCTTAAATTTCCGCACCGCCCGCTTCAAACGAATGGTTTCTGAAACATTCATTTCACACCTCTTTTTCCAGAAAAACGAATTTGGGTTTGTTACACAGGACATGGTGAGCCTGCTCGTTAAAGTATAATCCACTCAATGGAAGAGAAATCAAACTTCAAACCATTCGGCTTTTCCGCCCTGGCGCTTGCGCTGATCGGTTGGGTCGGAGTGTATCTAATCATCACAATGTCCTTGCCGTTCGTCTGGTCGCGCTGGGGATTTTTCGCCCTGCTGCTCATGGCGCTCACAGGCACGGCACTGCCCATCGTTTATTTTCTGCACCAGCGTTTCCCCGCCGAACCACCCGCCGATGCGAATGTGATTCTGCGTCAGGCGATGTGGGTTGGCGTGTATGGTGTCACCCTCGCCTGGCTGCAATTGGGACGCCTGCTTTCGCTCTATGTCATTCTTGGTCTCGCTGGCGGGTTGCTCGCTGCTGAATATTTCATTCGCATCCGCGAGAATGCCCACCGCCATCCGCCCGTGATTCATGATGAAGAACCCCATGACGCTTCGTGACCTTCCCTCCATCGACCAGCTTCTCCAAACCGAAACCGCCGCACATTTGATCGCGCGCTTCGGTAGACCTTTGACCTTGGATGCGCTGCGCCAGATTCTGGATGACGTCCGCGCGCGCTTCAAACTTCTCGCCCTGAGCCGCGTCGAAGGGGACCCTGAAGTTGCCCTGCCTCTACCAGATTTGATTCTTGTTCAGGCAGAATCCACCCTCACCGCATGGACAAAGCCGACTCTGCTCCCAGTCATCAACGCCACAGGAGTCATCCTCCACACCAATCTGGGACGAGCCCCACTGAGCGACGCCACCATCCACGACATGGATGTGGTCTCACGTGGCTACTCCAACCTCGAATTTGATCTGGAAACAGGTAAGCGTGGCTCGCGTCTCATCCATGCTGAATCCCTGTTGCAAAAACTGACAGGTGCAGAAGCGGCGCTGGTGGTCAATAATTGTGCATCTGCTGTTTTGCTTACGCTTTTTGCATTGGCGAATCGCAAACGAGTGGTGATCGCGCGTTCACAGCTCATCGAAATCGGCGGTGGCTTCCGTGTGCCCGATGTGATGAAGCAATCAGGCGCAAAACTGGTAGAAATTGGAACCACGAACAAAGTCCGTTTATCCGATTACCAATCCGCTTTCGACGAATCCGCTGCATTGGTCATGCGTGCTCACCGTTCCAATTTCAAGATCGTCGGCTTCACTGAAGAACCTGAATTAAAAGATATTGTCACCGCCGCGCATCAAGTTGATGTCCCTGTTGTGGATGATCTTGGTTCAGGTGCATTGTACGACACTGCCAAATATGGCTTTATCCACGAACCGACCGTGCAAGAGTCCATGCAGGCGGGTGCGGATGTGATTCTGTTTTCGGGCGATAAATTGCTCGGCGGCCCGCAGGCGGGTATCATTATCGGCAAAAAGGCTTTGCTCGATAAGATCAAGAAGCACCCACTCGCTCGTGCCGTCCGCGCGGATAAGGCTTGCCTTGCGGGGCTGTCCGCTACGCTCACGCATTACCTCAAGGATGAGGCGGAGCGGGAAGTGCCCATCCTGAGGATGATGTCGCTGACGTTGAAGCAGGTCAAAGGTCGGGCAGAGGCGTGGCGTGAAGAGTTGGGTCAAGGCAGGGTGGTGGAAGGTCAGTCCACAGTAGGCGGCGGCTCGCTCCCTGATGAATCCACGCCGACCTTTTTATTGGAATTGCAAGTCAGATCCGCTGAAAAATTTTTGCGCGACTTGCGCCGAAATAATCCACCCATCATCGCCAGAATTGAAAACGATAAAGTCCTGCTCGACCCCCGCACCGTCCTGCCTGAACAGGAAGGTGCGTTATTGGTTGGGTTGAAAAATTTGCTGAAAAAGGAACTCAAATGAAATCAGACCTTGATGCCATTATGCAAGCCCGCAATCTGGATGCTTTTATCGTGTTTGGGAACGCCGAGAATAACCCGCCCATGTATTACCTGACGGGCGGCGGACATGTGAGCCATGCCACCGTTATCAAAAAACGCGGCGGTGAAGCAACCTATTTTTACAACGACATGGAACGCGACGAAGCCGCCAAAAGCGGATTGAAAATGATTCCCTACACTAAATATGATTACAACGAACTCCTGAAGAAGGCTGAGGGAAATCAGTTGCTTGCCAGCGCCATGCGTTACCAGCAAATGCTTGAAGAGGTCGGCGTGACGCAGGGACGTGTGGGTGTGTACGGGCATTACGATATTAGCAGCGTGTTTGGGACGTTGACCCACTTGCAGAAACTGATGCCCAAAATCGAGTTCCTCGGTGAGGCGCGGGACGAATCGATTTTCCTGCGCGCGATGGAAACCAAGGATGAGTCTGAAGTGGAACGCATCCGCAAGATGGGCAAGGTGACGGTGACCGTGGTGGAGAAGGTGAAGGAATATCTCACCTCGTGTGATGTGCGTGAGGATGAAGTGCTTCTCAAAGAAGACGGCACACCGCTCACTGTCGGCGATGTGCATTCGAAGATTCGCTTGTGGGTCTCTGAGCATGGCGCGGAACTGCCTTCTGGTTTTATCTTTGCCATCGGGCGTGATGCGGGCGTCCCGCATTCTGCGGGCACTCCCACCGACTTGATGCGTCTCGGTCAGACGATTGTCTTTGATTTTTACCCTGCCGAAGCGGGCGGCGGTTACTACTACGATTTCACCCGCACATGGAGTCTCGGCTACACCACGCCCGAAGCGCAGGCATTGTTCGATCAGGTTAAGGAGATTTACGATACCTTGAACGACAATTTTGACCTGAACGTGGCATTCAAAGATTACCAGCGCATGACCTGCGAGTTCTTTGAATCGAAGGGACATCAAACTCCGCTCAACACCAAAGCACCGATTGAAGGATACGTCCACAGCCTGGGGCATGGTGTGGGGTTGAACATCCACGAACGTCCCTTCAGCGGACTCACTGTCAGCGACGATCAGCGCCTCTCTCCTGGAGTGGTCATTACCTCGGAACCAGGCTTGTACTACCCTGAAAAAGGGATGGGCTTCCGCATCGAAGATACGCTCTGGGTGCGACCCGATGGTGTGATGGAAAAACTTGCGGACTATCCGTATGATTTTGTCCTGCCGATGAAGAAGTGGAAAAAATAAGACCGTGGACGATGGACGATTGACCGTGGAAAAAAGCATCGTCTATCGTCAATGGTCTATCGTCCAATGATCCATCTCCAATCCCTTACCCCGCGCCCCTTCCTTGAAAGTGACTTGGGAGACTTCCCGTTCACGGTTCCCGTCGTCCGCTCGCTTGCTGAGATCAAGTTCACTGCGCCTGTAACCTTCTTTGTGGGGGAGAACGGGTCAGGCAAATCCACGGTGATGGAAGCGTTGGCATGTGCGGTGGAATCCATTACGGTGGGCAGTGAAAGCGTCAAAACGGATAAGACGTTGGCGCCTGTCCGCAAAATTGCAAACTATTTCAAACCGGCGTGGACGAAGCGCACGCGCAAGGGTTTCTTCATGCGTGCCGAGGATTTCTTCGGCTATGCCCGCTCCATGCGCGAGACGCGCGAAGAGTTGGAAGAAGAATACAATAACGTGGAGCGCGATTACAAAGGACGCTCAAAATACGCGGCGGATTTGGCACGCTCGGGGTATGCGGGACAGTTGTCCGCGATGCAGAGTCGTTATGGAAAAGACCTCGATAACTTCTCGCACGGTGAAGCCTTCCTC
Source organism: Chloroflexota bacterium (assembly GCA_016875755.1). GTDB lineage: Bacteria > Chloroflexota > Anaerolineae > Anaerolineales > Villigracilaceae > Villigracilis. The sequence continues at coordinate 14,814 of VGOX01000003.1, read as the reverse complement.
ACGCTCTTTCAGGCGCGATTTGTCCCCGGTGGCTTGTATCTGCTGGATGAACCCGAGGCGGCGCTTTCACCGTCCCGGCAACTCAGCTTCCTTTCGGCACTCAAGCAAATGGTGGGAAATGAAGCGCAGTTCATCATCGCCACGCATTCACCGATCATCCTTGCATATCCCGATGCGCAGATCTTGCAATTTCGCGAAGGTGCGATCCGCGAAGTGAAATATAATGATTTAGAGCACGTCAACCTGACTCGCGATTTTCTTGCGAACCCTGAAGCATTTTTGAGGTATTTTTAATCTTATGTCATTGCCTGCACCGTGCGCAGGCACTCATGCGAGGGCGTTCTTGCTCTTTGCCCGAAGCAATCTCAGAGTAGATTTTTTGGGTTTCTTCGCCGCAAAACCAAGTGCGCGGCTCGCAATGACAAAAAAGGTAATCATGACCGAACTCAAACCAGCCCGTATTCTTGCCATCGAAACATCCTGTGATGAAACCGCGTGCGCCGTTCTTGAAAATGGACGCACATTGCTTTCGTCTGTTGTCGCTTCGCAAATGGAAATCCATGCCCGCTATGGCGGTGTGTTCCCCGAAGTTGCGTCGCGCCAGCATGTGTTGAGCATCATCCCTGTGGTGCAGCAGGCGCTTGCGCAGGCGCACCTGACACTCAACGATATTGACGCCATCGCCGTCACGCAAGGACCTGGCTTGGCTGGCTCGCTTGTGGTGGGCATGAACATGGCGAAGGGCATAGCGCTTGCGCTGGGCAAACCGCTTGTTGGTGTGAACCATCTCGAAGGACATATTTATTCGGCATGGTTGCATGAGGCGGGCGATGTCATTCCGCCTGCGCCGCAGTTCCCGCTGATGGCGCTGCTTGTTTCGGGCGGACACACCGAACTCAATCTGATGACCGACCACCTGACCTATCAGCGCCTCGGCGCGACTCTCGACGACGCGGCAGGCGAAGCGTTTGACAAAGTGGCGCGTTTGCTGGAGTTACCCTACCCCGGCGGACCGTCCATCCAGCGTGAAGCGGAAGAGGGCGACTCAGCCCGCTTCAACTTCCCCCGAGCCTGGCTCGATGGAACCTGGAATTTTTCCTTTAGTGGAGTGAAGACCTCGGTGCTTTACGAAGTGCAGAATCTAAAAAAACGCAGCAATGGACTCCCCGTGCATGACCTTGCCGCGTCGTTCCAAAAAGCAGTGGTGGATGTGTTGTTCAAAAAGACGATGAATGCTGCGCGCGAATTTGGCGCAAAGGAAATTTTGGTGGCGGGCGGTGTTTCCGCCAACCGCGTCTTGCGTCAGGCGTTCAACAATCAGACTGAATTCCCCGTGCATATTCCGCCCATGTCACTCTGCACCGACAATGCCGCCATGATCGCCGCGGCGGGATATTTCCGCTACGCGCTGGGGCACGAGTCCACGCTGGAAATGGATGCCATGCCCAATTGGGCACTGTCTTAAAAATATCACTCCCCTAGGCTTGCCCGAGCCGTCGGGGAGTAATCAGGAGAATGTAACTGTTATTATATGCGGGGAGGTTAGAGAAGACTGAACAAAGAGTAAGAGGTGGATAAGAGATTTAGGGCTCAGAATTTATTTTTGTTTAATAAAACCCAGCTGTAGTACATAAGGATTTTGAAGGCTTTTCCATATCTCACAGAATATCTGTGAGAACTTATCAAATCTACGAATGGATCAAAATTTCAAGCAGGCGGTCACGCCCTGTCAGGTCTTGTTGCAGTTTAATGCTGGCCTCAGAGAACATGTCATATGCGAGGCTTAAGGCTTTCATGCCTTGTGAGGTTTCCAGTTCCAGGAGCATCAAACCATTGGGCGCCAGCCAGTCTGGAGCGAGTTGAAGCAGGTGGCGATACAAATCCAGTCCATCTGCGCCGCCATCGAGGGCGAGGGTGGGTTCGTGCCCATAGATGGGAAGTAGGTGCAGGGTTTTCGTGGGGATGTAGGGCAGGTTCGCACAGATCAGGTCAAAATGACAGTCGGTGGGCAGGGGATCTATATGTTGTGGCAGCAGGTTGCATTGCAGGAAATCGATGCGGTGATGCACATGAAATTTTTCTGCGTTGCGTTTGGCAACCTTGAGAGCATTGTAGGAAACGTCGGTTGCAAGGATGCGCACCCCGGGGACGTGCATGGCGATGGCAATGGCGATGGCTCCAGAGCCTGTACCAACATCAGCGACAGTTCTTCTTTCGGGCGAGTTTTTCAGCCATTTAATGGCTTTTTCCACTAGTAGTTCTGTTTCTGGTCTCGGGATGAGGACATCGGGGGTGATGTCCAGATCGAGGCCGTAGAATTCCCAATGACCAAGAATGTAGGGCAGGGGTTCTCCCGCTTCCAGCCGCGCAAATGCCGCATGGATGGAAGCAATCTGTCTCTGGGTGAGAGGCGCATCCAAATGGGCAAGGAGGGATGTGCGCGAATATCCCAGCTCGTATGCGAGCAGGAGTTGCACGTCCAATTCTGTTGTGTCGCTGTGATGGCGGTGCTGAAGTTCTGTGAGGAGTTCCCCTGCGTTCATTCCTCGCTATCCACGCCTGTAGCAGCCAGTTTGCCCGCTTCATCCTGTGTGTAGAGTTCGTCGATGAACTGGTCGATGTCACCGTCCATGACGGCGGGCAGGTTGTAGCTGGAGTAGCCTACGCGGTGATCGGTGACGCGGTTTTGCGGGTAGTTGTAGGTGCGGATCTTTTCGGATCGGTCGCCCGAGCCGACTTGTGAACGGCGTTTGGCTTCCTCTTCGGCTTGCTGTTTTGCCACTTCGATTTCATACAAGCGCGCGCGGAGAATGCTGAGCGCGCGGAGTTTGTTTTGCAATTGCGAGCGTTCATCCTGACAGGTGACGATCATGCCTGTCGGTTTGTGATACAGGCGCACAGCAGTGGAGTTCTTTTGCACGTTCTGTCCGCCCGCGCCAGAGGAACGATAGACTTCGACTTCAATGTCGCTTTCGGGGATGTCCACTTCAACATCGTCCACCTCTGCCATCACGGCAACTGTGGCGGTGGAGGTATGGATGCGTCCCTGTGACTCGGTCGCTGGCACACGCTGGACGCGATGCACGCCCGATTCGTATTTCAATTTCGAATATGCCTTGCCTTTGACTTCAAAGATGACTTCCTTGTAACCGCCAACACCAATGGCATTTTCAGAAAGGATCTCGGTCTTCCATTTTTTGTCTTCGGCGTACCGCGTGTACATGCGGAAAAGGTCGGCGGCAAAGATGGCGGCTTCGTCGCCGCCTGCGCCTGCGCGAATTTCCACGATGACGTTTCTGTCATCGCGGAGGTCTTTTGGCACGAGCATGCCCTTGATGACCTTTTCCAGCGCTTCGATTTTGGGTTCAAGTTCGTCAACATCGGCCTTGGCGAGGGCGATCAACTCCGCGTCATGTTCATTGATGATCATTGCCTTGGCTTCTTCAAGGCTTTTCACAGCCTGGCGATATTCCCTGGCTTTTTCGACCAACGGCTCTAGGTCAACGCGTTCCTTGTTGATCTCGGCGGCGCGTTTGTAGTCGTTGCCGACCTCGAGCAGTTCACTGCCGAGTTGTTCGAATTTTTCTTCAATGGCTTGTAATTTATCTAGCATATTTCCTCGGGCAGCAGAAGCGGGCTGACCCCGCCTCTACAAATAAAATAATCACAATAAAGCGCGGCTACAGAGCCGCGCGCGGGATTATACCATTCGGAAATACGCTAATAACTTGTGGTTGCGGAAAGCACCATTGAAATGATGATCAGCACCGCAAATATGGCAAACAGAAATTGTGCCGCCCGATTCGAAGATGTTGGTTTGGTTTCGGTGTTTTTTACTTGTTGTTTTTTATTTTTTGAATTTTTTCCAGCCATCGTACACTCACTTCATTATATGTTTATAGAATGCCTGCGACATTGCTTTTTCCAATTCTTCGATTGTAACAGGCTTCCTGGCGTAACTGTCGGCGCTCATTTGCAGGGCTTTTTCCACCATCACATCCGCCGCTTCGGAGCTGAGCATGATCACGGGGAGATTCTTCCACTCATTGCGGCGGCGGATGAATTCGAGCATGTCCAGCCCGTTCACTTCGGGCATGTTAATGTCGAGGATCATCAGGTCGGGGTGTCCGCCTGCCAGCAGGGCTTGCGCCGCAGGGCGCGGATTTGGGAAATGCTTTGGGTTACAGTCCAACAGTTTTAGCATCAAACTGATTGCTTGTCCCATTTCTTCATCGTCGTCTACGATCCAAACTTCTTTCATTCCAGATGTGCCTTGATACTTTCTGCGGCGGGAGCGTTGAGTCCCTTTACCGCGGCGATTTCCTCGATACTTGCTTCCTTAATCTTATCCACAGACCCAAAATGTTTTAAGAGCGCCTTGCGGCGGGCAGGCCCAATGCCGGGGATGGAATCCAGTTGGGAGGCAAGCCCCAGCTTCGAGCGTTTTTTGCGATGCGCCGTGATCCCAAAACGATGCGCCTCATCACGAATCCGCTGCACGAGATACAGTCCCTGCGAGTGGCGGGGCAGCAGCAATGGTGTGCTGTTGTGCGGGAAGAAAATTTCCTCCTCCTGTTTTGCCAAACCCACCACGGGAACTTTCTCAAACAACTCGAATTCTTCAAGGACTTTGACGACGCGGCTCAACTGACCTTTACCGCCGTCAATGATGATGAGGTCGGGCAGGAAGGAGAACGACGCATCTTTCTTCGACCCGACGTTTGCCTCAGTTTCCTGTGAGCTTTTCCAACGCTTGAAACGGCGCGCCAGCATTTCCTCCATCGAAGCGAAGTCGTCGGGCGCACCGATGCTTGTGCTTTCGATGTTGAATTTGCGGTACAGGTTTTTGGCAGGCACACCTTGCTCAAAGACCACCATCGCGCCGATGGTCGCCACACCCTGTGTGTGACTGACATCGTAACACTCAATACGGTTCGGCGGCGCGGACAACTTCAATGCAGTTTGCAATTCGCTGAGCGCAGTCTCCTGCCTATGGGCATCCGCCTGCCATTGGGCACGTAACGCCTGCAAGGTTTCGGATGCGTTCTCGGCAGCGAGTTCCACCAGGTCTTTCGGCTGTCCATCCTTAGGCACGGACAGTTCCACTTTCTTGCCGCCGCGCTTGGATCGCAGCCACTGCGAAATGATATTGCGCTCTTCGATCTCCTGTGGCAGCATCACCTGCTCTGGGATATTCGCCGCCTCGGTATAAAACTGCTTGACGAATTCCGCCATCACCTGATTGTCGCTGGTGTCCTCTGTCCCTTCGAGGATGAAGTACTCGCGTCCGATCAACTTACCGCCGCGGATGAAGAAGATTTGCACGCAGGCTTCGCCGTCCTCGCGCGCCATCGCGATAACATCCGAATCTTTATAATCTGAGCCGAACACGATCTTCTGCCGTTCGATGATGGTCTGCATGGCTTTGAGTTGGTCGCGCAATGCGGCGGCTTTCTCAAACCGCATCTCATCCGATGCTTTTTGCATATCATCCTGAACGCGCTTGATGATGCCTTCGCTGTGTCCGCTGAGAAACTCCATCAGGTCGGAGATCATCTGGCGGTAGCCTTGCTGGTTGATCGCCCCAATGCATGGCGCAGTACACAGTTTGATGTCGTAATACAAGCACGCGCGCGGATCATTGCCCGTGATCTCTCGGTCACACGTCAAATACGGGAAAATCTTGCGCAGCACTTCCAACGTCTGATAGACCGCCCACGCCGAGGTGTACGGACCAAAAAAACGTGAGCCGTCGTCCACCATTTGGCGAGTGACAGTCACTTTTGGGAACGGCTCATTCCAATGGATCTTGATGTAGGGATAGCGCTTGTCATCCTTCAAACGGATGTTGTACTTCGGGCGGTGTTTCTTGATGAGGTTCATCTCAAGGATGAGCGCCTCGAGTTCCGAGCCGACCACGATCCACTCGATGTCCGCTATGTCGCGCACCAGCCTGCGGGTTTTGTTATCATGACTCGAATCCGAATGGAAATACGACCGCACGCGGTTCTTCAAATTGATCGCTTTGCCAACGTAAATGATCGTCCCCTCGGCGTTGCGGTAGATATAACAGCCTGGTTTGGTAGGCAGGGTGGCAAGAATGCCTTGCAGTTTTTCTGAAACTTCCATTGGCGGCAATTCTACCGCAGTAGAACTACAACTCGATGATAAACGTCGTCCCCTTGCCCATTTCACTTTGCGCTTCGATTGTCCCGCCATGTGCCTGCACCAATTGCTTCACGATCGCCAGCCCCAACCCGCTGTGGATGCGGTCGCTGCGCGATTTGTCGCCGCGCCAGAAACGGTCGAAGATGAAAGGCAGATCTTCGGGTGCGATTCCCGCACCTGTATCTTTGACCTGGATCCGCACGCTTCTTCCTTCACTGGTGCCTGCTCCTGCTTCGATGGAAATTCTCCCACCCTTGGGAGTGTGTCGCACGGCGTTCGCTACGAGATTGGAAAGTACCTGATTGAGCCTATCGTAATCGGCGTTGATCTCAAACGTGGAATCATCAATGGCGGAAGTCAGTTCGATTCCGAGAGACGCGGCTTGGGAGGAAAAACTCGAAGTGAGATCCTGCAACAGGTCAGCGAGCAGGAAGCGGGTAGGGTGAAGCGGAAGTTGTCCCGTTTCGGCGAGCGAGAGAGTTTGCAAGTCGTTCACGAGGCGGGCGAGTAGTTTGGTTTCATCCAACGTGTTGTTGATGTGTTCGGGCGTGGCTTCATAGACTCCATCAAGTACACCTTCGAGGTTGCCTTGAATGATGTGCAGCGGTGTGCGCAGTTCGTGCGCGATGTCGGCGGTGAGATTGCGACGCTGTTGGTCGGCGCGTTCGAGTTCATCGACCATCTTGTTGAAGCGCTTGATCAGGTCGCTGAACATTTCCGATTTGTGTTCCTTCACGCGGACGGAGAGATTGCCTTCTGCCACCGAGTCGATGGCGTTGAACATGTCGCCGAGCGGTTTGCCAAAGCGACGATACAGTGTGAAAAGCGTGAAGAACGCGAGCAGGAACACCACGACAGGCGCGCCGCACAGGAGCAGCCAAATATTGCGGACGCCAGCATATTCTGAGAACGCCCAATAAAGAGTGGCGGCAGTGCCGCCAATGAAAAGGGTGAAGATGCCGAAAAAGAAAATTGCAAACGGAAAGAAACGGCGTCTGCGGCGTTTTTGGGGGAGGCTGGGAGGGTGGTGGGACATAAGTGAATCTACTTTTTTACGATTCCAAAAACCGATAGCCAATTCCGTACACGGTTTCGATCATATTCGTGCCTGATGCAGTTTCGAGTTTCTTTCTGAGATTTTTGATGTGTGAATCCACACTACGGTCAAAACTGGATGCAGTACCGTGCAGGTCATCTAGTAATTGCTCGCGGGTGAGAGTCTGCCCGGGGCGGGCTGCCAAGGATTGCAGGAGTTTGAATTCGTTGGGAGTCAGTTTGATGGGACTGCCATTGAATGTCACGCTGTATCGTTCCGCGTCGACTTCCAGCCCGCCAACGCGGATGATGCTCGGCGGCTTGACGTCACCCTTCGTCCGCCGCAGCAAAGCACGGACTCGCGCCACCATGGCACGCGGCGAAAATGGTTTGGTGATGTAATCGTCCGCACCGATCTCAAGACCTGTGACTTGATCTATTTCTTCGGAAAGCGCGGTGAGCATGATGATGGGCACGTCACTTTCGCGGCGCAGAATGCGGCAGACTTCGCGTCCGTCCATGATGGGGAGCATGAGGTCGAGAATGATGAGGTCGGGCTTTTCGCGGCGGGCAGCCGTCAGCGCGGATTGACCGTCCGCGGCGGTGGTGACGCGGAAGCCGTTCTTTTCCAAATAATCGCGTGCAAGGCGGACGATCTTGGGTTCGTCGTCAACAACGAGGATGAGTTCGGACATGGGGGGAGTATAAGGGATGAAGGATGAATTATAAAGGATGAAAGATGAGTAATGAGATGTGAGTAACGAGGGGCGGCTTGCGCTCTTCCTCGTTACTCGTTTCTAATTACTTTTTACTTCTCTTCACTCCCAGTAGATTGCTCCCCGCCCCCTACGGGGACTTCGTGCGCCCGCTTGTGCCACTCATCGAACATCGGGGGGACGCCGCCTTCCCAATCCTTTTTCCAGTGACTATGATGACTCCAGCCATGCCGCATACGGCGGAAGAAGATCATCTTCAACAACCCGAAGAACAGGAACAAGAAGAAGATGGAGAAGCAGATCGCGCCGAATGGATTGAAGTGATGGTATCCCAAACTTTGCGGGTAGCCGTATCCAACCATCGGTGCGACGGGCACACCCTGCTGTTGGATCGCTTCTGCCACTTCGGGAGCCAGCGCAATTCCCTGTGAGACGCCTGCACGATAGGCGGTGTATCCGCCCGCAGCGAGCAGACCAATTAGCAGCGCCGCCGCGATCAATCGAACGATAATACTGTTACGAAACATGTGTACCTCCAATAGATTTGTTTTGAACTTACACTCTGAATGTATCAACCCATTGTGGAAGAATTATGGATGAATGGGTGAGGGATTGTGGAGTTTTTTTGTTGGACGATAGGCAACAGATTGCTGCTTTTCATCGTCTTTGGTCAACCGTCCATCGTCTAATAAATTTTCAAAACGATCTTCCCTCGCGCATGACCTGTCCCCAAATGACGCATGGCATCGGCAACCTGCTCCAGTGGGTAAACCTTCTCAACCACAGGCTTCATTTTTCCAGATTCGCTCAGGTCTCGCAGAATGGCGAGGTCCTCGCGTGTGAATTGTGCGATGAAGAAAACAACTTTTTGACGCGCGCCCATGGAGGCCATTTTCAATTTGAGCGTATTGCCCAGCGGACCGATCCACTTATTTCCTTTTGGTCCTCCGACGATGACGAATGTGGCGGTCTGTTTCAAAATGCGTTTGTACTCGTGCCAGGAGCGTCCCCCCGCAATATCAAGGACGAGATCATACTGCCTGCCGCTTTTGGTGAAATCTTCTTTGGTGTAATCAATAACATGATCCGCGCCGAGCGAGCGCACCATGTCCACATTTTTGGTGCTGGTCACGGCGGTCACTTCCGCGCCGAATGCTTTGGCGATCTGCACCGCGAACGTCCCAACCCCGCCCGCCGCGCCGTTGATGAGCACCTTTTGACCGGGCTGGAGTTTTCCGTGGTCGCGAAGTCCCTGCAAGGCGGTGATTGCCGCTGTTGGGATGGCTGCCGCCTCTTCAGATGTGAGATTGGCAGGTTTGCGCGCCACAGCATTTTTTACATTGACGTATTCTCCGAACGCCCCGCTCCGTCCGCCATAGACTTCGTCCCCGGGCTTGAAATCGGTGACGTGCGCCCCCACCGCCTCAACCACCCCAGCAAAATCTCCGCCGAGGCGGGGATCTTTCGGCTTGAACAACCCGCCCATCAGACGGGCGATGAAGAGCCCCGTCATTCCATACCACTCGGCAGGGTTGACCGATGAAGCATGAACACGCACCAACACACCATCGTCTGTGACGGCGGGCTTCTCAACTTCTTCGATCTTCAAAACATCGGGCGATCCGTAGGAATGATGGACAACAGCTTTCATGGGTGTTTCTCTCCTCAATGGTAAATTTCCCCTACTTTACTCATCCATTGTGTAGGAATTGTGGATGTCTGCGACAGGGATTATGGAGACAATCCATCGCCCGCTTCTGCAACTTTTCACCCATCTACGCATCTGATACAATGCGGACGGTAATATTGGGGCGGTGTGGGACGTCTCAAGAACATTGGAATAAAAATTCAGGTATCTCTACCTAAGGAAATCATCATGTCGAACAATGGAAAAGACAGGCACGTAAAAGTATTGGTTCTCGGTTCTGGTCCTGCAGGGCTTGCGGCAGCGTTGTACGCCGCGCGCGCCGAACTCGCTCCCGTCGTGTTGACGGGCATGCAGTTGGGCGGTCAGGCCGCGATTACACACCTGATCGAAAATTACCCGGGCTTTCCCGAAGGAGTCGGCGGTGCGCAGCTTGGCGAACTCTTCCAAAAACAGGCAGAACGCTTTGGCGCAAAGGTCGAATTTGATATGGCGCACGAAGTGGATTTCTCCCAGCGCCCGTACAAGGTCGTAGCCGATAGCGGCGAATATTTAGCGGATACGATCATCATCAGCACAGGTGCAAGCCCTGTCCACCTCAACGTCCCCGGCGAAGAAAAACTGACCGGGCGCGGCGTTTCCTACTGCGCCACCTGTGACGGCTGGTTCTTCAAAGACAAAAAAGTTGCCATCGTCGGCGGCGGCGATAGCGCGTTTGAAGAAGCGCTCTTCATCACCCGCTATGCGTCTTCGGTCACGCTCATTCACCGCCGCGATGAATTCCGCGCGGGCGCGATTTTGCAAAAGCGTGCCAAAGACCACCCCAAGATGAACTTCATCTTGAACACCGTCGTCACCGAAATCGTCGGCGATGACAAACTTACCACCCTTAAACTCAGGAACGTGCAAACCAATGAAGAAAGCACCTTCGATACCGACGGCTTGTTCATCTTTATCGGCCACACGCCCAACACCCAAATGTTCGAAGGCAAGCTCGAAATGAGCGACCTCGGATATATTATCGCCAACGACAAAATGGAAACGAGCGTCCCCGGTGTATTTGCGGCGGGCGAGGTGGCAGACCCGCACTTCCGTCAGGTCATCACCTCGGCGGGCATGGGCGCGGCAGCAGCCATCCAAGCCACGCGCTATCTCGAGGGCGAAGAAAGTGTCCCCGAAGGTGGAGCAGTTTCCAGCTAAGCATGAGGCGGATAAATTTCCCGCTTCATACTACGGGGATGGCTGATCCTGTCCATTCAGTTGCATCCAATCTCGTGAATTTTCCTGAAAAGCGGACTCTAACATTGAGTCCGCTTTTTTTGCCCAAATTCCCAAAAAAGTGACATTTTGTACTTTTGGCATGGGGTACTTTCGGATAGAATAAATGAAAATATACGGCTTTTTGCCGATTTTCCATTGGAGGAACCAGAATGAAGAAAATCTCTATCATCGGCGCGGGCAACACCGGTGCCACCGCCGCGCACTGGATCGCCGAGCGCGAACTCGCTGACGTTGTTCTGCTGGATGTCGTGGAGGGCATGCCGCAGGGAAAGAGCCTTGACCTGCTCGAAGCCATGCCGATCATTGGCAAGGATGCGCATGTTATGGGGACGAATAACTACGAAGATACGAAGGATTCGGACATCATCATCATTACCGCAGGTATTGCGCGCAAGCCCGGCATGAGCCGCGAAGACCTGCTCAAGACCAATGCAGAAATTGTCGGCAAAGCCGCCACCGAAACACTGAAGTATTCCCCGAATGCGATCTACATCGTGCTGACCAATCCGCTTGATACGATGGCGTACCTCACCATGAAGGTGACTGGTCTCCCGCGCGAGCGTGTCATCGGTCAGGCTGGCATTTTGGACTCTGCCCGTATGCGCGCCTTTGTGGCGATGGAAACTGGTGTGAGCGTGGAAAATGTGCAGTGCTATGTGTTGGGCGGTCATGGTGACGAAATGGTTCCGTTGACCCGTCACTCCAACATTGCAGGCGTGCCGTTGAAGGAATACCTGCCCGCTGACAAACTCGAAGCCATTGTTAATCGCACCCGTAAGGGCGGCGGCGAGATCGTCAATTTGCTGAAGACAGGTTCCGCCTACTACGCGCCTTCGATGGCGTGCGTGCAAATGGCGGAAGCCATTTTGAAGGACAAGAAGTTGATCGTGCCGTGCGCCACATACATGAACGGCGAATATGGTTTGACCGATATGTACTTCGGCGTACCCGTCATGCTCGGCGCAGGCGGCATGGAAAGAATCATCGAATACAAATTCGATGCAGACGAAAAAGCCATGTTCGAGAAGTCGGCGGCTTCGGTCAAAGAATCACACGATGCGCTCAAGAGCGTGGTGAGTTTATAAAGTCAAAGGTCACAGGTCGAAGGTCAACAGGCTTTCGACCTGTGTTATGAATATCAAAAGGAGTCTGGTCATGATTCTTCACGAAAAACTTTCTGCTCAATTGCCCGCCTGGCGCGAGCGCATCAAATCACTTGACAAGGAACACGGCGAAGTAGTTGTGGACAAGGTTACGGTTGGTCAGGTCATCGGCGGGATGCGCGACATCAAATCCCTGCTGACGGATGTTTCATTCGTTGACCCCGCCGAAGGCATCCGCTTTCGCGGTATGTCCATCCCCGAGGTGATGAAGGCGCTGCCGAAAGCCAAGGGCGGAAAAATGCCGTTGGTGGGCGGTTTGTTCTATCTCCTGTTGATCGGCGAAGTTCCGACCAAGGAACAGGCGTTGGAAGTGGAAGCCGAATGGGCAAAACGCGCCACGGTTCCTGACTACGTTTACAAGATGCTCAAGTCGATGCCGAAAGAGACTCACCCGATGACTCTCTTGTCACAGGCAGTGCTTGCCCTGCAAAATAACTCGGTCTTTGCCAGCAAATATCATGAAATGAAGAAAGACCAATATTGGGAAGCCGCACTCGAAGACGGCTTGGACCTGACCGCAAAACTCCCCGTCATTGCGGCGTACATCTACCGCATGAAATATTTTGGTGAGAATGCCAAGCCGAAATACAATCCCAAGCAGGATTATGGCATGAACTTTGCCCGCATGATGAAGGTCTCTGACCGCAAGGGTTACGCCGAACTTGCCCGCCTGTACTTCATCCTGCACAGTGACCATGAGTCTGGGAATGTCTCTGCACACACCATGCACCTTGTGGGATCTGCGCTCTCCGACCCGTATCTGTCCTTCTCTGCGGCGCTCAACGGCTTGGCTGGACCTTTGCATGGTCTGGCAAATCAAGAGTGCCTCGGCTGGTTAATTGACGTCAAAGAAAAATTCGGCGGCGTGCCGACCCGTGAGCAGTTGTATCAATTCTCGTGGGACACGCTCAATAATGGACACGTCATCCCTGGTTATGGCCACGCTGTGTTGCGTGTGCCTGATCCGCGCTTCACCGCGCAGATGGACTTTGCCAAGAAGCGCTTCCCCGATGATGAACTCGTCCGCCTCGCAGACATGGTCTTCGATGTCGTTCCCGCCGTGTTGAAAGAACAAGGCAAAGCCAAAAATCCTGCCCCGAACGTGGACGCCATCAGCGGTACACTCCAATGCTATTATGGCGTGCGCGAATTTGACTTCTACACCGTACTCTTTGGTGTCGGTCGCGCCCTTGGCGTAGTTCCCAATTATGTTTGGATGCGTGCGCTCGGCATGCCCATCGAACGTCCCAAATCGCTGACGACCAAGATGCTTGAAGATGTGGTCGCAAAGGCGTCTCAACCTGCGTAACCGATAACAAAAAAACTCCCGAGGTCAAAACGGCCTCGGGAGTTTTTTTGTTTTTATTTGTTGCCAATTACATCGATTAGAAAAGCGAAATCCAACGCATTTTCTTTGAGCCAATCGTATCGTCCACTAGCACCTGCGTGACCTGCGCTGAAGTTGGTGATAAGCAGGGCAAGATTGTCCCCTTTCTTTTTATCGCGAAGTCTTGCCAAAAATTTGGCTGGCTCCCAATACGCCACCCGCGGGTCGTTGTAACCTGTCGTCAGCAATATATGAGGATATTCGACTTCCTGGATGTTGTCATACGGTGAATACGACAGCATATAGTCGAACACCTCTTTGCTTTCATCGGGGTTGCCCCATTGATCATATTCCAATGTTGTGAGGGGGATGGTTGGGTCGCTCATGCTGGTGACCACATCTAGGAACGGGACTTTGCAGATGATAGCTTTGAACAGGTCAGGCCGCATGATCATGCTCGCGCCGACGAGTAACCCGCCTGCGGAACTGCCGATGATGGCTAGTTTTTCAGGCGAAGTGAAGCCTTTTTTAATGAGGTGCTCCGCGCTGGCAATCAGGTCATGGAAGGAGTTCTTCTTGTTCATCAACCTGCCATTGTCGTACCAATTACGTCCCATTTCCGTGCCGCCGCGGACGTGTGCGATGGCAAAGACAAATCCGCGATTTAGGATGCTGAGGATATTCGAGTTGAAGTGTGCTTCGCTCGAACCTCCGTACGCGCCGTAACCGTAGATCAGCGTGGGATTTTTTCCGTCTCGCGGCAGGTCCTTTTTATAGGCGATCGAGATGGGGATTTGTTTACCGTCTTTTGCGGCTGCAAAAATAAGTTCAGCGACATACTCTGATTTGTCATACCCGCCCGGGATCGTATCCTGTTTCAAGATTTCCCATTCGCCTGTGTCCATGTTGATGTTTGCGATGGTGTAGGGTGTGATGAGGGAGGAATAGCGAACCCGCACGAATTTTTTCCTGAACTCGGAATTAAGCTCAACCGTCACTTCATAGGCAGAGTCGGGAAATTTAATGTACATGGACTTGCTGACATCTTCGATTTTGAAAATGTGCAATTGTTTCAAGCCGTTCTTGCGTTCATGCAGGAGCAGGTGATTTTCGAACAGGTCAAAGTGTTCCAGTAGGACGTCCTCACGAGGGGGGATGACATCCTCCCAGTACTCCATGCCGGGGGATGAGATCGGCGCTCTGACAAGTTTATAGTTATAGGCATCCTTGTTCGTGATAATATAAAAATAATCGCCATGATGCCCGGCGTAATAATCCAGCCCGGGCTGGCGGGGTTGGATCAGTATGGGTTTGGAATCAGGCTCCGCTGTTGGAATGAAGCGCATCTCCTGCGAGAGCGTGTTGTAATGGTACAGCATGAGATAGTCCTTGCTGCGTGATTTATGCAGCGAGATCGAGAAGGTCTCATCCATTTCCTGAAAGAGCAGGGCATCCTGTTTGGGGTCGGTGCCAAGTGTA
>VGOX01000002.1 GCA_016875755.1 Chloroflexota bacterium | reverse complement strand
GAAGAATTCTTTGTAGAATGTGCCTGCCCATGAGTTCTCCAGACGTTTCCGTTGTTTCTCTGGCAGTTCACTGGCGGCGCTAATCAATGCGGGTTGTTGGCGTTTGGTGTTTTTTCTGAACATGCGTTGATTGTATTAAATTTTTTCGGTTTTGACGAGGGTTGCTACCCTTTTTGCAGTGGAGTCATATAAGGAAAAGGGGAGCATTGCATTGTGCAATGCTCCCCAATATTCTACATTCGATTAGGGCAGTTCAGCGCGGGCTTCGTCCAAAATCTTGTTGGCGAACTCTTCGAGCTGGGCGGCATAGTCTTCATACTTGAACTTGCCATCGTTGGCAAAGTTGAACATGAACCACATGTTCACATCCTTGTCCTCGCCGATGTCAATGCCGGGTTTGCCTTCCCAGCGGGCGTTGATGTAGCCGGGGACAATCTTGGCCAGCGATTCAATGGGGCTGCCATCAAGGTTCTCGAGCGCCTGGCGAATGCCGGGTTTGTCGCCGAAGAAAGAAAGGTACAGGTCAATCGAGGCCGCATCCACAGAGACGGGCATCTTGCTCGGCACGCCGCCCGCCGCCTTGGCGAGTTCGGCATCCTTGGCATAGGCTTCCTTCGAGAAGGACATCCACTTGGCGAAGTCATACGCGGCTTCGAGGTTGGCGGTGGTCTTGGAGATGACGAGGAGGTCTGTCACCATCACCTGGTTTCCGCCGGGGATTCCCATGAAGTCCCAGTTGAAGGTGGCCGCAGCATACCCCGGAATTGCCCAGCCGCCATCCCAACGCACGCCAGATTCCTGGTTCATGAACAGTTCCCACGGGCCCTGTGCCTTGAAGTTCTTCTTTTGCTCATCGGAAAGTCCCTGCCAGGTGTGGGGCTTCATTTCACCGGCCTTGGCTACGCCTGCCTTGAAAGCGGCAGAGTTATAGTTCATGTGTGAGCCGTCGAAGCTGAACCACTTCAGGTTGCTGTCTTGCGTGTTCGGGTACCAGCCCATGATGAATTCCATTTCATCGAGGCCAAGTTTGCCCTTCTGAACGTCAGTGATGGCAGTGGTCGCGGCGAAGAAATCATCCACCGAAACGCCGTAAGCGGGCGCATCGAGGTTCGCGGCATCGAACAGGTCCTGGTTGACGAAGTAGCCCATCACGAACTGCGCAGCGGGAACCGCCTGAACCTTGCCGGAGAAAGTGGTGGCATCCTTCAAGGCTTGCGGCACATCCTGCCAGTCGGGGTCATTGGCAACGAGGTCGGTCAGGTCGGCGGTCCAGCCGTTCTTGACATACAGCGGCGTGCCGTCAGCCATGAAGACATCTGGCAACTCGCCCTTGGCGGCGTAGTTGGTTAATTTCTCATCCCATCTGCCTTCGGCAGACATATCCACAAATTCAATTGTGACATTGGGATGGGCTTCCATGTACGCCGCAACCAATTGGCGCTGGATGTTGTTTTCCTCTTCCGTGCCCACATTCCAGTTGGCATAGCGCAGGGTGACGGGTTCCGGCGCCGCGGTCGGCGCTTCGGTCGGGGCGGCAGTTGGAG
The DNA here is from genome assembly GCA_016875755.1 of Chloroflexota bacterium. Lineage (GTDB taxonomy): Bacteria > Chloroflexota > Anaerolineae > Anaerolineales > Villigracilaceae > Villigracilis. Next base: position 24,295 of record VGOX01000002.1, on the reverse strand, counting down.
CTTCAGTGGGCGCTTCCGTGGGAGCCGCGGTCGGGGCGGGCTTGGCGCCGCAAGCTGCCAGGCTGGCAACCAGCACAAGCAAAATAGCCGTGTTCAGAACTTTCATAAAGACTTTCATTTTCTCATTTCCTTTTGAGGTTTTGAATAGGTTTACATACTATGCAAGGACAAGTCGAAATTATTTTGCAGGCTGCCTCCTTTTCAATTCACGAACTTCCCAAAACAACTTTTACCGTGTGCGTTTTTTCGTCTGAAAAAACGGGGAGAAGATTGCTCTCGCAAACGCGACCATCAACGGTCACGGAACAAACGCCATGATTAACATGCTGCGGATTTTCCACCTCAATTTCATAGATGGCATTGCGGAATCGGCGCGTGACTTTGAACCCGCTCCAATCGGACGGGATGGCGGGTTCCACCAACAGACCATTTTCTTCGGGACGGATTCCCAAAACCCAGTGTGTGGCAACATAATGCAGCCATTGTGCCGAGCCGGTGTACCACGTCCAGCCGCCGCGGCCGTAAAATTCCGAGAGCGGGCCATCTATGTTGCCCGGCGTGACATACGGCTCAGCCTTGTACGTTTCAATATCCGCGCTGCGATTCGGCGGACAGATTCGGCGGTACGCTTCATACGCCAATTCAGGTTGACCCGCCGCACTGTACGCCCAAACCGACCATGTCGCGGCGTGGGTATACACGCCGCCGTTCTCGCGCAGACCCGGCGCATAGCGCGTGACATACCCCACATCGGTTCGCGGGCGGGTGAAGGCAGGATAGTTAAGCAATGTGCCGTAATCCTTAAGCAGGTATTTCGTCACCGAGGCCATCGCGGCTTGCGCGCGTTCTGCGTCCGCCGCGCCGCTCATCACCGCCCAAATATTGGGCATGAGGAAAATTTTTCCCTCCTCGTTTTGGCGTGAGCCAAGCAGAAGTCCGTCGTCGGTGGTGGCTTGCAGATACCACTCGCCATCCCAGCCAAATTGATTGAATGATTCTTTCAAGCCTGCCCGCACATCTTCGCACTTTCGCGCAAAGGCTTCATCATCCTGCCTTCGCGCCAGCGGAATGAAATCGGCGAGGAGCATGTAGAGGAATTCCGCCACCCAGAAACTTTCGCCTTTCAGCAAAGTGCCGACCGCGCTCAAGCCGTCGTTCCAATCGTGGTCGCCCATGAGCGGAATTCCGCGCGGCGAAAAGCGCGAGAACGAGCGTTCGATGGCACGCTTGCAATGCAAATAAAAAGATTCAGCGGGAGCATTGAGATACGGAACAGCTTCATCCAGAACGCTGAAGTCGGCTGTCTCTTTCAGGTAGGCGGAAAGGATGAACGGCATCCAAAGCAAATCGTCTGAGCAGTTGGTGCGCGGCCCGCCGCCGCGAATTGAAAACCACCAATGCAGCACATCGCCTTCGATGAATTGTTGCGAAGCGTGAAGCAGTAATTGTTTGCGGGCGTAGTCTGGTTCGCTTTCGAGGAATATCTGGCTGTCCTGCAACTGGTCGCGGAAGCCGTATCCGGCCGAAACCTGATAAAAAGCAGACTTGCCCCAAATGCGGCACGAGATGGCCTGATATTTCGACCAGATGTTGGTCATAAAGTTCAGCGCATCGTCGGGCGTTTCGACGCGTTCCGCGTCGATGAATTTCGACCAGAAGGCATTCACGTTTTGAAATGCCTGGTCGCTTTTCTCCACAGACGTGAATCGTTCGATGAGTTGACGCGCGTCCTCGCGTCCATTTTCCGCCGCGCCGAGGGTGAAGATAATCGTCTTCGATTGTGACGGCTTGAGCGTCACCGAAACTTGAAGGGCGGCAATTGCGTCAGTAAAGCGGCCCGCCCTACCCGTCAAGGATGATGCGGTCATCGCCCTGGGTTTGTCGTCGTTGTTGTAGAGTCCGAGGAAGGATTCTTTGTCGCAGTCGAAAGATTTCAACGGTTCGCTGACGGCCATGAACGCGGTGTACGGCCAGTCCACGTTGTTGTGGCGGCCTTTGTCGTCTGGAAATCCCCACAGGCATTTGGTTGCAAAAACAGCATGCGCGTCCACGTCGGCGGATGTTTCGATGAACAGTTTGTGAAATTCGCGGTGCTCGTCGGGAGCGAAACCCAGCAGCCATTCGGCGTAGGATGTGACATCGAGCTCGCGCGTTTCTTCGCTGTGATTAGTGAGCGTCAGTTGGAAAATTTCCACGGGCGCGTCCGCCGCCACAAAAACGGTCAGCGCGCTTTCGATGTCTTCGACTTGATGGATGAATCGGGAATATCCAATGCCATGCACAACCTGGTATTTTTGATACGCCCGCATAACCGGCTTGTATGCCGCCGACCAATAGGTCTGACGCTTCAGGTCACGGATGTAGAAATATTTTCCCCAATTGTCTTTGACCAAATCCTGAAACGAGCGCGTGATGCGGTTCTGCCCCGCGTTGCCGCGCCAGCTATAGCCCGACCCTGTTTGCGATACCATCATGGCATAGTCGCCATTGCTGATCACATTCCCCCACGGGCGGGGAGTGAACGGCGTGGTGATGATGTATTCGCGGCCATCTTCCGCAAAGTAACCGTATGGATTCTCGAATTTTATTTTCATGCGCTCTCGGGAACTCGTATACCTTTTCTTTTTGCGGACTTTGGGATAAACTGTCACCAATTAGGTGAAACGTTTCACCGTTTCGCCAAAATTATCACACCCTTTTTTGTTTGTCAAGATATTTGCAGGCTTTTGCGAGGAAACATGCCCCAATCTGCTGAAAACTTTATCAATCAACTGCTGAATCAAATGACAACGGAGGAAAAAATCGGCCAGTTGAACCAGTTCTCTGCCAGCGCCGACCTCTCCCCCGACCTGCTGCGCCAGGGAAAAATCGGCTCGCTCATCAACGCATCTGGCGCGCTGACAGGGCAGGGATTTTCAGATTCAGGCAACGCAGAGATCAGCAATCACTTTCAAAAACTCGCGCTCGAATCGCGCTTGAAGATTCCGCTCATTTTCGGGCGGGACGTGATTCACGGTTTTCGAACGGTGTTCCCCATCCCGTTGGCGCAGGCTGCCGCGTTCGACCCGGACCTGGCGGGGGAAGCCGCTTCGGTCGCCGCGCGCGAAGCGACAGCCAGCGGCATCCAATGGACGTTTGCGCCCATGCTGGATATCGCCCGCGACCCGCGCTGGGGACGCGTGGCAGAAGGCAATGGCGAAGACCCGTTCCTCTGTTCGCAAATAGCCGCCGCAGTAGTGAAAGGTTTTCAAGGCGAAGACCTATCCGCACCGGATAAGATGGTCGCCTGCGCTAAACACTATGTCGGTTACGGTTCTGCCGAGGGCGGGCGCGATTACGAAGGCGGAGAAATCTCCGAACCGACTCTGCGCGACGTATACCTGCCGCCCTTCCGCGCCGCCATCGAGGCCGGGAGCGGCACGGTCATGTCCGCGTTCATTGACTTGAACGGAATCCCCGCCACAGCCGACCGCCGCCTCTTAACCAACGTCTTGCGCGGCGAATGGGGCTTCGACGGTTTCATCGTCTCTGACTGGGAATCCATCAAGGAACTCATCCCGCACGGCATTGCCGAAGACGAGGCTGACGCCGCCCAACTTGCCCTGCACGCCGGTTTGGATATGGATATGGTCAGCGGCGTGTTCTTGAACACCCTCGGCAAAAGTTTGACAGACGGAAAAATTTCGCGGGAGGAATTGGACGAAGCCGCGCTCCGCGTGTTGCGAATCAAACACCGCGCGGGACTGTTCGATCATCCCTACACCGACGCGGGGCGCGCCACCCCCGACATTCTCGCCCCGCAAGCGCGAACCCTTGCGCGCAAACTTGCGCGTGAAAGCATGGTCTTGTTGAAGAACGAAAACAACCTGCTGCCATTGCAGGGCTTTCGCCGCATTCTTGTTGCCGGAAGTTTTATCCATGCCCGCGCCGAACTCTTCGGCACATGGACTCCAGATGGCCGCGCCGAGGATGTGACTCCGCTCGATGAAGCGCTGCGCGAAACCGCGCCGAACGGCATGGAACTGTGGTTTGCCGACACGCCCGACCTGGCGCTGCATCTCGCGCATCAAGTGGACGCGGTGGTCTTGCTCATCGGCGAACATCCCTCGCGCTCCGGCGAAAACGCCAACGTCAGCGATTTAGGTTTGCCCCCCGGTCAATCTGAATTTGTGGACGCGATGAAAGAAATTGGCAAGCCCATGACCCTCGTCATCTTTGCGGGGCGTCCGCTGGCAATTACCCGCCAACTTTCGCAAGCCGACGCCGTGTTGTACGCATGGCATCCCGGCATCGAGGGCGCGGCGGCATTGGGCGAACTGTTATTCGGCCACGAAGCCCCGTCAGGGCGGTTGCCCATAACCTTCCCGCGCGCCACGGGGCAGGTTCCCATCTATTACAACCAGAAAAACTCCGGGCGGCCGGTACATCCCGAAGGTCAATTCAAGACGCGCTACATTGACCTGCTTCCCTCTCCGCTTCTCCCCTTCGGTTTTGGATTGGCTTACACCCAATTCGAGTACGGCAATCTTAAGTTGAGCAGCGATGTGATGCGCGGCTCACTCGAAATCAGCGCGGGTGTGACGAACGTTGGCGCGCGCGTCGGCGTGGAAACGGTTCAACTCTATGTGCGCGACCTGGTTGGCTCGCTCACGCGTCCGATTCGGGAATTGAAGGGATTCCAAAGCCTGACACTGCAACCCGGCGAAACGCGCCGCGTGACCTTTGTCCTGCGCGAAGAACAACTGGCCTTCACCCGCGCCGACGGAACCTTCGGCACGGAGCCGGGCAACTTCCACGTTTGGGTAGCGCCCGACAGCCAGCGCGGGCTGCGCGGAGAGTTCTGCCTGTAAAAAGTTTCGTGCCCAAAATTGGAGGAATCAGGGAACCTTCATGTCTGGTTGAATGAGTGGGCGCGGCTGATGATGAGGCTTCAAAATACAAAACCAAAAAGCCGCCGCAGCAAATGATCTCGGTGTTCGACCATGTCAGTTTAGCAGGACGGAACACAATGCCGAACATTTCCTTCCGTTGGAGCCGCTTTCACTGGAGGCAATGCGGCATTACATCGAATCAGAGAAGCGAGCAGATGCTGACGCCCGCGACCGTTACGATGAACTGCGCCTGCTCATCGGCGACGATATTTCCGGTATTCAGAAATTTATCTACACTATCACCAGCAAAAAGGCGGCGCAAACCCTGCGCGGACGTTCGTTCTACCTGCAACTGCTGACGGAGGTGGTCATGGGCTTCGTCCTCGCCGATTATGCCATCGTGTCGCATCGGATGCGGAGACAGGCGGAACGTGGGCGGGCGTGAACGCAACGGCGAACCTTATTGCTCCGTAGGCTGCAAATATTTCCTAAACCTGCCGGGCTATCTCGGAATGGATTGGGGCGCGCACATTAATCCGACCAGCTTGCGCGCGGGGTTATTGACGTTCGAACATCAGGGGTGTGAACAATTCGAGAGCGATGAAACGGAGGAAAGGAGAAAATAATTCGCGGAAAGGGCTGATGGGCGTATACGATCCAGGAAATTTCCGCGTTACAAAACCTCCAGCAATCCTTTTCCGAGTTGTGTCAGGCGCATATCAGCCAGTTCCTTCGACTTGAAACCGTACTTGGTCTTTGTTTTATATTCGCACTCCAGGCAGCCAAAACCTGCCAAAGGGTAAACCACCAGGCGCGCAATCACCGAACGCAGGATGTCATCAACGAAGGTTTGGTCTTCGCTGGGCCAGGTCAGGCGGGTCATCACGACCAATTCATCCGCAAATTGCTCATAGGAAATCGGTTTGCCAACCTTCAATTCCAGCAAACGCGAAAGGGTGATTTTCCTGAAGTCGGGCGGCAAACCCTCGCTCAACCCCGAAACGGGGAAGGCAATCCTCCAATCTTCGTAATGCCACCAAACATCTAACATGAAGCCAAGTTGAAGCGGGGCAGCCGCCTTCAAGAACGCCTCGCCGCTGGATGTCAATTTCCAGATGCGCGCCTGCCCGCCTGCGACCAGCCCGCCCGTGTTGGCAAGCATGTGAAGGAAAAACAGCCAAAACACGTCCTCTTCGCTTCGCGGTTTATAAACCCTGCCGCCGATTTTTTCATCAAGGATGGGCGGGTCCACGAATTGCGCGCAGACCTCGCGCACGGCTTTGAGCGGCAGGTTACCCGTGGACTGCGTGCCAACGGGGCGTTTTTCCTTGAGGTAGTTGAGAAGCGTAACCATATCGCGCCGCACAGCCAGCGACTCGATTCGGGAAATTTGTTTTTCATCCAACCTACCGACCCAGTTTGCGATTTTCGCAAGAACCTCTTCGCCAGGCAGCAGGTCAGTTTCGTAGAAACCCTATTCGTTGATTCTCGCGCGGCGCGGATTTTGTAAACCCGCATTTATCGCGCTTATGTTGAATCGTTCGGGGTCGAAATCGCCGCCAACCCAGCGCAGCGTTTCTTCGTGTTCGAGATGATTGGGGTCGGAGATGGTTTTCAGGAAATCTTCGTACCCCCACACGCCGCCCACGTCTTCGGGCGGGCAGGCGCGTTTGCCCGCGACGCAAACGGGATAACGGGCTCCTTTTTCGGCAGGCAGAATTTTTTCGACAACCAGGTCGTGCAGCCAGCTATCGCCAAAGTCGTACTCGTATCGAAATTTGAATCCTTCGCGGTTGACGAATTGATTTAATTTGAAACGAGACCCGTCCTTTGTTTCCATCATGCCAAAATCATCATCGAATGGTTCGCTGTAAAACTCGCCATTGATGATGAAGTGATGCAGGTGGCTGTTCGTCCAGCCCATGACGGTTTGCAAAATGTCATGTAACTTCGATAGCGTGACGTTTTCATTCACAAGAAATCTGCGCCAGATGGGAGGCTTAGAATCGTTAAGCGTGACTTTGATTTGGTAGATGGATTTGGGAGCGGGCATGGGATTCTCCTTTTGTAAACGGACTCGAAAGTCTCCCGACTTTCGACGATCAAACGTCAGGAGACGTTTGAGTCCGTTTCGTAGATTTTAACTTCGCCATTTACATTCAGGAAGACGAGCCGCGTCTTTGCTTTAACTCGAAGCTGCTCCCCGATTGCCCGAGCATAGCGCGTCACTTGAAGGCGGTACTCTTTCTGTTCGATGATGGCGCGGGCTTCTTCGTCGGAGCGGACTTCGTCGGTTTTGAAGTCCATGATAGTCCAATCGTTGTTTGCGCGATAGAGCAGGTCAATGACGCCGCGCCCTGCTGTTGAGAAGTATGGGACTTCGTGATGGCGTTCGGCGGAGTCGAGTTCGGTGAAGAGGGGATGCGCATGGAATCTTTCCAGCAGGCGGCGAGATTCTTGTATGGCGGCGCGGATTTCGGCTTCGGCGGTGAGCCCTGATTCGAGGGCGAAGGGTTTGAGGAAGTCGTCCAAATCGTCGAAGCGCCAGCGGCGGATGGCTTCGTGGACGAGGCGCCCAACGAGCCAGGCGGGGGCGCGGGGAGTCTTTGTTTTGGAGACGATGCGCCAGACGCGCTGGGGCGGATCCGATTCGCGGGCGCGGGTTTTCTCATCGGCAGGCAGGGGAGTCGGGGCGAGGGGTTCGAGCAGGTCAGACTCGCGGGGAGAGTCGCTTTGGGATGTTGAAGCAGGCTGGGGCGAGTCCGAAGCGTCTGTTTGGGAGTAGGGATAGATTGAGGCGGAGATTCCGTCTGTGAGGAGGGGATGTTCGAGCTTAAGATTTTCCAAAAAAGAGAAATGCGAAAGCCAGCCTGTGAGTGAGAGACCATCCTTTTTGGTTTTGACGTGACCGCTGACGAGGAGTTTTTCTTTGGCGCGGGTGGCGGCGACGTAGAGCAGGCGGTTGTCTTCGGCTTGGACGCGGTCGTCTTCGAGGCGGGCGGCGAGCTGCCAGGATGTGGAGTGGAAGTCGTCGTTGCGGAGGTCGAGGAAGAGGGGCGTGTTGAGTGTTGCGTGTTGCGTGGCGAGTTGGATTTTGTCGGCGCGGGCGTGGGATTGGTGGGCGGCGTCGGCAAGGACGGTAAGGGGGAATTCAAGTCCTTTGGCTTTGTGGACGGTCATGAGTTGGACGGCGCCTGAGGAGGCGGGGTCGGCGGGGGCTTCGCCTTCGCGCAGACCGACGTCGCGCAGGGTTTGGACGTAGGCGAGGAAGTCTGTCAGGCTGACGAGGCGGGAGCGGTGGGCGTCGGCGAGGAGTTTGTCCACGTTGCGAACGCTTCGCGTGCCGTTGGGGTTGCTGGATAAAATGGCGCGGTAGTGGGTGAGGTCGAGGAATCGTTTGAGGATGTTTGCGGCGGTGACGCGGGAGGAAAGGGCGTGGAGTTCTTCGAGAATAGATAAAGGGTGAATGATGAAGGATGAAGGATGAATTTCTGTTACAGGATACGGGTTACGAGTTACGTTGTTTACCTGTGTACTTGTGTACGTGTCTACTTGTGTTCTTAACGACTCGAAAATTTTAGCAGGCTTGGTTGCGCCGTTGGGATAGCGCAGACGATAAATTTCAGCGTCGGGAATCGCGAAGGCGGGGGAGCGGAGGGCGCCGACGAGGGCGAGGTCATCGGTGGGGTCGGCGATGGCAGCGAGGATGTTGAGCAGGTCGCGGATTTCGGGGCGGTCATAGAAGCCGCGCCCCGCGACGGTGACGAAGGGGATGTCCGCTTTTTCGAGGGCGGTTTCGTAGGCTTCGAAGGCGGTGGAGGAGCGGAAGAGGAGAGCCATGTTGCCGTAGGCAAAGCCTTCGGTTTCGTGAAGTTCGCGCAGGCGTTTGGCGAGGGCTTGCGCGGAGGCGGCGCGTCCTTCTTCGGCGGAGTCGCCCAGCCCGAGGTGGAATTCGATGTAGGGCGGTTGGATGGTTTCGCGTTCGGGTTTTTGGCGGTAGGCTTTGAGCGGGGCAAAGGGAACGGCGTGCGGTCGCGCAGGGTCGTCGGTCTCGCCGAGGATGGGGGCGAGCAGGGAGTTGAGGGAATCGAGGAGGGGTTTGTGGGCGCGGAAGGTGAGGTCGAGGTCGATGAGTTCGCCGCCAGAGGATTGGATATCGGATTGCACCTGGCGGAAGACGGTGACATCGGCTTGGCGGAAGCGGTAGATGGATTGTTTGGAGTCGCCTACGATGAAGAGATTTACGATTTCAGATTTGCCCCCTTCGGGGACTTCGCGATTTGCGATTGGGGATTGCGGATTGAGGCTCGGCGGACTGAAGTCCTGCCTCAGTTCATGGAAGTCCGCTGAAGCGGACTCGGGCGCGCCGTCAACCCGAAGGGTTTCCACGTTCTGAGCAGGCGGCTTCAGCCCCGCTCCAAAGTCCGTCAACGCGTAGACGATTTGACGCTGGCGGTCGTTGGTGTCCTGGAATTCGTCCACGAGGACGGCGCGGAGTTCGGATTGAATCTGCTCGCGGACTTCGGGGTATGTTGTCAGCAGTTGGGCGGTGAGTCCTTCGAGGTCGTCGAAGTCGAGGGATTGACGTTCGTCTTTGCGGGTTTGGTATTCGCGCAGGGTTTGGTCGAAGAGACGATGGACGGCGGGGAGGGACGCGGCAACCTGCTCGTCGAGGGAGAAGCGGGATTTTTCGGCGAGGAATTTGAGGTTTTCATCGTAGAGGTCGCGCAGGGTTTTCATCGATTCACGGACGGATTCAATGTCATCCCAATTGGCTTTCTGTCCCTGCGTGGAGGTGGATTTGCGGAGGGCGGTGAGGTTTTCGAAAACCGAATCCCATTGCTGAACGGCGCGGAATTGTTGGGTTTTGTCCCAATGCGAGAGGACGGATTGACGGGACAGTTCGAGTTTGTCTTCGGGGGAGGATGATTTTATGGAGGCAAGAATGGAGAGGGAGTCAAGCCAAGTGGGAGAGTCAAGGTGGGTTGCGAGATACGAGTTAAGAGTTGCGGAGAAGGTTTCGAGTAAATTGGGTTTTGGTTGGCGGGGATTCGGCGGGCTGAAGTCCTGCCTGGCACAGCCCCCTGTGGGCAGTTCGTGGAAGTCCGCTGAAGCGGACTCGGCGGCAACGTCCAGCCTGCGGCTCATCAATGAATTGAGAACCTGTCGCAGTTCGTTTTCTTTGAAGACGCCAAACAGCGCGGCGGATTGTTCGTCGGTCGCCGCCCATGCCAACGCGGACTCAATCGCTTCGGCTTGCAGGGCGGAAGCGAGTCCCTCTTCGAGGACTTCAAACTGCGGGTCGAGTCCCGCTTCGGCGGGATGGGAACGGAGGATTTCGGCGCACAAACTGTGAATCGTTCCAATTCTTGCCGAATCAATATCGGAAAGATGAAAGATGAAAGATGAGAGATGAATGTCTGTTGAAATTTGAGAAAGCGCGGCGCGAATCCGTGAGCGCATTTCGCGGGCGGCTTTCTCGGTGAAGGTGATGGCAAGGATGGAACGGATGGGATAACCTTGTTCGAGCAAATGCAGGTAACGTCCCACCAGCGAGAGGGTCTTGCCCGACCCCGCGCCCGCCGTGACCGCGATGGCGCGCGCCGAATCGGTGACGGCTTGTTGCTGATTGCCTTTGAAGTGGAATTGATCGAGTACAGTCATCAGTGATCAGTTTTCAGTAATCAGTGTTCCAATGTTAGAGAATTTCAAAAACAAAAACTGTACTCACTCCATTGATGGGTCCTTCGACCGCAACCCGCTTTACGCGGCACAGTTCTTCAAACTTATTTGACCCGATGGCAGAACATACCAACGGATACCTGTTTTTGTAATCCAGCGCGGCATGAATATCACCCGACCGAATCGAGACTGTTCTCTCGCCTTTGCTTCTGGAAACATCCACGTAGGTTTTCTTGCAATAGGCACGTACATCATCAGCGTGACTCATGTTAGTATCCTTTCTTGTATCTCCAACAAAAACTTGTCGCAGGGCAATAACTCGGACAGCCCTCCTCAGGCGGCTTCGGCTCGAAGTGACCCGCGCGGATTCCCTTGACATGATTCACCACATGCGCGACCGCCGTCTCGAACGCGCCGTTCACGCCGCCATCGAATTTCTCCAACTTCAAACTACTCGGAGCAGCGGAACCAATGTGCCAATAGAATCCGCCCGACACTTCGCCCAGCCCCAGCGCGTCACGCGCCGCCATGGCATAAATCGGCAGTTGCAGCCTGCGCCCCTCTTTCAAATGCGTCGCGCTAATTGCCGCGCTCCCCGACTTGTAATCAATCACGCGCAGAGTCCCATCGGGCGCGGCGTCGAGTCGGTCAATGTAACCGTGCAGTCGAATCTCGCCAATCGAAGTTTTCAAAACCAGCGACGGCTGTCCCATCCCAAAACGCGCCTCCATCGTGTGCGGTGTGAATCCCTGCGATGCCTCATCCAACGCGGCAATCGTCTTTTCCAAAACGCGCGTCAACTCCGCCTGTTGTTGAGTCCACAACGCGGTTGGGCGAAAGCCATATTTTTCGGGCGCGTTCTCGAAAACTTTTCCCGCCGCGTCCTTCAACTCCGCGCCGCTATAAACCATTTCCAAAATTTTATGATACATCGAACCCAGCGCGCGCACATCGAATCCCTCCTCTGCTTCCTCACGCGGCTCCAGTTCCAACGCGTGCGCGACGAAAAATTCAAACGGGCACGTCCCATAACTTTCGAGTCGGCTCGCGCTCCATCCGTGACCCGCGCCAAAGCGTTCGCTCAAATCAAAAAGTTCACCTTCATAAATTCCTGTTGCTTTGGGATTCATTCTTGCCCGCAAAACTTCAATCCCATTTTTGATGTGGATGTCGAAGTCATGGGCTGATTCGACCCACTCGACCTTCGACGCCGCCTCAGCCGAATCCAACTCCCAGACATCGCCTCTGACTTTAACTGGGGGCTGGTCGCCGCTTAGGCGGTTTACCTCCGCCCAAAACGACGACGCCTCCCACGCCTGCCCATCGTCCGCGAGATACGGACGCGTGAGCAAAAGCCTTTGCCGTCCACGCGTGACGGCTTGATAAAACAACGTCCCCTCGTCGCCATGCAATTTGGTTTCGAGACCCAACGCGGCACGGTCAGACTCGCGCAACAAAATATCTTCGCGTTCCTGCTTCGGGAACTCCCCCTCCGAGAGACCCATCAAAACGACGGCTTCAAATGAAAGCCCGCGCCCATCCAGCACAGACGCGGCAAACACGCCCGACTCGGCAGGGACGGTGAATGTCGCAGAGTCCACCGCGCCGCGCAGGTCTTTGTAAAATTCGGCATAGCCCAGTGAATCATTTTCCAAAACAGACTCCGCCAGAACCAATCCGCGCAAGACATCCTTGAACGCCTGCAAAGCGGATATGTCCCTTTCAGCGGCGGCTTGATTTGCGCGGGCGCAAGCGACGACATTCAAACCATTCTCCCCTCTCCCTGTGGGAGAGGGGCTGGGGGTGAGGGCGTCATCGCCAATCAATGTTTCGACGAATTTCACAAACTCTTTTATCGGAGCCTGAGATGGCGGGGCGAGCAAATTCACAAATGATTCAAATTTTTCCTTGACTCGTTCATCTTGCGGAACGCTGTTCATCGTTTCCCCATCCTCATCCGCCAGCGTCTTTTTCTTTTGCCACAACTCGAACGCTTCATGCCACTGTTCAAGTCCCTGCGAAACTTTTCCCGCCCGCGAAATTTCATCCAGGGTCGCGGCGGAGTTGACATCAATTCCCAACCCGCTGAAATCAAAATACGGACTGCGCCACGACTCAATCAATGCGCGGCGCGACCAATCCTGAGCTGGCAATGAAAACAAAGACATCAGCGCGGCAATGACGGGGTTTTCATTCAACGGCTGTCCGCCCACCACCCGCAGCGGAATTCCAAACTCAGCGGCGGTTTCTTCAAGGAAGGGACGATACGGCTCAAGGTCACGCGCAAGGATGGCGACTTCGCTCAATTTCATGCCATCGCGGACGATCCGCGCCTTCACCCACCGCAACGCCGCGCGGGCTTCCGCGGCGCGGGTTTGGGCTTCGACAAATTCGATTTCGGATTTTGGATTTACGATTGACGATTGATGATTCTCGAACAACAATGATTCGACATTCGCAATTTGCGCCGCGAGCATGGACGAAGACTCCATCGCTTCGGGCTGGAGATTCAGGCTGGAGATAATCGCCTGTTGCGCGCGGTGAAAACGATGATGCGCGGCGCGTTGCGGATGTTCGGTGTCACCCGTCAGCGTGATGAGTGTTTCTTTGGCGCGATTTGCAAGAAGCGATAAAACCGCCAGTTGCGTAGGGTTGAATTCGTCAAAGCCAGAGACGGCTAAAAGGCGGGTATCAGCAAATAGCGGGAGTTTTGATTCGAGCGCAATCGCCGCCAGCCAGCCGCGTCCTTCGTTGTCCGCCCAGTTTTGAGTTTGCAGCCAATCCTGATAGGCGGAGTAAACCAGCGCAATCTCCTCCAGCCGCGCACCCATCCCTTTAACGGAATCAGTAAACAGGTCGGGGGTGATTCGCGCGCGTTTGAGTTCTTCAATCGTGTTGCGGAGTAAGGTGATGAAGCCAGGCTTGTCGCGCAGCGCGGCAAAGTGAGCCATCGCGCCGCGCTCGCACAGGTCATCCACGATGGAGCGCAGCAGGCGAATCCGCACGGGGTCGGTCAACAGCGGAATCGGCTTGCCTGCGCGGGTCAACAGTTCGGCATAGAGCGTGTGAAAGGTGTGAACGCCCACGCCCAAGGCGCCGCCTGCAGCGCAAAGCCGCTGGCGAAAACCAGCGGCTTGAATGGAATTGGGCACAAGCACAATGACGGGGGAAAGCGGCTCCTTCGCAAGCGCGGCGCGGATTTGCTCGATGACGAATTGCGTCTTGCCATGTCCTGCGGGGGCGAGGAGGAGGCGGGGCATAAAAGGCTAGACTTGCCAATCTTCCGTCTGTAAATTCGGCACACGCTTGAATTCAGCTGTGTTGTGGGTAACTAATGTTATGTTATTTGCCAGAGCGATGGACGCAATCAATAAATCGTTGGGACCGATAAGCGCCCCTTGTTTTGCCAACGCGGCACGCAACTGACCGTATTGTTCAGCGGCAGAGTCATCGAAAGGCAGCGAGGTAAATTGCTGGAAAAATCTTGCCAACAAAGCGAGGTTGGCTTCACGTCTATTGCTTTTGTATGCGCCGTGATACAGTTCCGCTTTGACCACGGAACAAACCGCAATCGTTTGAGGAGTGACGCGGGCTATCTTTCGGGCAATGGGAGTATCCCGTTCGTTCAACAATTCAATACAGGCGTTTGTATCGAGCAGGTAAATCATTTGAGTTCATTCCGCGTTTCGTATTGACCTTGCGGTTCGCGCGCCAAAGGTTCGCCCTGCCATCCGCCAATTACTTCCGTGAAAAAATCAGGCGACCAGCCTGCAACACTTTTTGTAATGGGATTGAAAATCAATACAATTTCCAATTCAGTATCTATCACATCGCTTGGCATTTCGAGTTTGAGAATGCCGTCTTTGCCGACGCGGGTATGTAAAGTTAAACTTTGCATAAAACATCTCCTTGTCTTGCATTATACAGCCTTAACAATTTGCTCCTGCGCCAACGCGACCAACTCTTTGACCGACTCTAGCAACATCTCCCCCGTCTTCGCGGACAGGGGAACCGCTTCTTCCCCCGCTTCGGGCTGGGCGGTTAAATCCCGAACTTGCGCCAACCTTTGAGACAACTCCGCAGGGAGGCGCTCTTTGTCCACGAGTTCGGACTGGACAAGACGGGCAGACGGCAAATCAGATGACGGGTCGCGGTCGGTGTGGAGGGCGAGGAGGGAGGTGAGACTCCAGCCGAGGGATTCGCGCAGGGGACGCGTCATCTCTTCGGGGAAGTCGCCTTTGAGAAGCAACTCGGCGAGGGCGAGTCGTTTTTCGGCAAAGGCGAGTCCTTCATTGGCGCGTTTGCGGCGGATGGAGGGCAGGTCGGCTTTGCGTTCGGGCGCGGAGACTTTCTCGGCGCGGTAGGCGATTTCTGCGGGCGCGGGTTCGGCGGCGAGGGCGGGGATGAAGGCGGAGAGCGAGTGATAACCTTCGGAGTCCATCAGGTGTAGTTGCGGGATGTCTTCGATGTAGTGTTCGCTCAGTGCGAGTTCGATTGCGGGACGTAAGTCGGCGGGCGCGCCAGAGACGACGACGATGATTCCCTCGCCTGTTGCGCCTGGCATGTGCGGCGCTTTGCGGACGAGTTGGATTCTGTTCGGGACGCGATCAAGCAACAGGTCGGCGAACCCGCTCAAAGTCGGGAGTGAAGCGGGGCTATAGTCTGCGGACGGAATCTCAGGCTCGGGCGTGGATTCCGCTGGCGCGAGGGCAAGTTCCACATCGGCTGGGGACTTTAACAAATCGCCCAATTTTTGCAGCAGGCTTTGACCCATATCCGCAAATTTGATCGCGGTGGGCGCTTCGTCTGTGCCGAATACGGTGGCGAAGACATTTTTCTTCGCGGCGAGGGTGTCGAGCATTCGCTCTTCGATGGTGTCTTTGGCGACGAGGTTGATGACCTGCACCGAGGATTTTTGTCCGTGACGATGGGCGCGGGCGATGCGCTGTTCGAGCACGGCGGGATTCCACGGCAGGTCGAGGTTGATGACGAGGCTGGCGGCTTGCAGGTTGAGACCCACGCCGCCCGCGTCGGTGGAGAGGAAGACGCGGCAATCGGGGTCGTCGAAAAATTTCTGGATGAGGTCGCCGCGTTTGGCGGAGGGGACGGCACCCGTCAGTTTGACGTAGCCGAGGCCGATACGCTGGAGGATGGGTTCGGTGAGTTCGAGCATGTTTGCCCATTGAGAAAAGATGACTGCTTTGTGACCGTTGCTGGCGATTTCCTCGCTGAGGATTTCATCGAGTTCGCCGAGTTTGGGCGCGGTGGCTTCGCTGTCTTTGATTTCGATTTCCTTGTCGTGCAGGGCAAGCGCGTTGCAGATGAGGCGCATTTTTACGAGACTCATCAACAGGATTTCATGCTCTTTCGGCGTGAGCGGCTGGCGTTTGAGTTTGGCGAGAAGTTTGGCAACCGTTTCCTGGAATTCCCGATACGCCTTCCATTGCTTGTCGGTCATCTCGACAAAGAAGTTATTGTCCACGCGCTCGGGCAGGTCTTTCAGCACCTCGTCGCGGGTGCGGCGCAAGACATACGGCTTGATGAGGGCGCGGAGTTCGTCAATATTTTTGTAGCCGAGAACTTTGTACGAGCCGCTCTTAGTTTTTTCGAGTTCGTAGAATCTATCGTTGAAATGCCAGAGCGGACCAAGAATGCGCGAGTCGAGGAATTGGAAGATGCTGTAGAGTTCGTCAATGCGGTTTTCGAGCGGCGTGCCAGTGAGGACGAAGGCATAACGGCTCGGCAATGACTTGACCATCATGGCGGTTTTTGCGCGCCAGTTTTTGATGCGTTGTGCCTCGTCGAGAATGACCAGGTCGGGGTGAAGTTTGAGCAGTTCATCCATGTCAAAGCGGACGAGTTCGTAGTTGATGATTTTGAAAAACGATGGGTCGCGGTAGAGTTCGCAGCGGGCTTCGAGGTTGCCCTCCACAACGGTGACGGACAGCGTGGTGAAGCGTCGTATCTCGCGCGCCCACTGATGTTTGAGCGAGGCGGGACAGATCACCACCGCTTTTTGAATGTCGCGCATTTCTTTCAACAATGCGGCGGCGGCAATGGCTTGGATGGTTTTTCCAAGTCCCATGTCATCGGCGAGCATGGCGCGGCGACCAAAGGCGAGGTGCATGGCGCCCTGCTCCTGGTATGGATACAGTTTGGTGGAAAGCACATCGAAGGTGCGGCGTCCGCGCTTGACCTGGTCGAGGAACCAATCCTTTTGCTGCTGGACTTCTTCGCGGTCTTGCAGGAGCGACAGGTACTCAAGAACCGCTTCGGTCACGCGGACGAGGGAGCGGTCACGGGCGGGGAGCGATTCGACTTCCGCCAACAGCGTGGGCAAAGCCTGGAGCGGCGAACCAACCAACAGTCCAGCAGAATCGAAGTAACGGTTGAGCAAGTCCTTCACGCGGACGTTTTCTGGAATCGGCAGGACAATCCGCACGGTCACATCCAGCGCGTGATGCAGGTAGATTTGAGTCCCCTTGGGGCGTTCGGCGGCGAGTTTTTTGAGTTTCTTCCCATGTTCTTTTTCGAGCGAAATCAGCACGCCTTCGATGTGTTTGCATGTGCCGATTAAATTTGTCTTGTAATCGGGGCAGGTGCAGGAGTTTTGCAATTCGTCCAGCGAACGGATTTCCACCCGATAGGATTTTTTGGAAACCGAACTGACTTCAAACAAACTGAAAACGGGATGGCTGCCTTTATTGACGATCTTGAGAATTTCCGCGCGGGCGCGTTCGCGTCGGCGTTCGATTTGTTCCTGAATGTCTGAGGTCATGGGGCGCTCCGCAGGAGTTGGGAATATGTTGCCGCTGCGGATTATACTTGTTTTGGGATGTCACAGCATGATGACGATTCGTCTCACGCGGCATATATACTTGGCACGGTCACAAATTAAGGTTTTCTATGACCTGAATCGCGGGGCTAAATCCCCTGCCAAGCCCGCTGAGCAAAAGCGCAATTTTTGCCCGTGTTCGGTATATATGTATACGGGTATAAATTTCGCAAGCGAGCGTAGGCGGCAACGTAGGCGGCGGAGAGAATTCTCCGCCGCTTTTGATTTACATGAGTTTCACCGTGTATTTACTATAAAATTTCAACCAGACCCTTCGCGCCATCCACGCGGACACGGTCGCCTGTCTTGAGGCGGGTGGAGGCATCGCCGCAGCCAACCACAGCAGGGATACCTAGTTCGCGGGCGACAATGGCGGCGTGGGATAGCGCCGCGCCTACATCGGTGATGACTGCGGCGGCGCGCGGAAAGAGCAAAGTCCAGGCGATGTCTGTTTGCACGGCAACTAGAATTTCGCCAGATTGCAGGCTCTCCCCATCCATTGGACTTTCAATGACGCGGACGATTCCTTCCACTTTTCCAGCGGAGCCAGGTGAGCCTGTAATTCGTTTCGATTCTTTGTCAGCCTTAATAGCGTTTATGTCATAAACGTCATTGCGACGGTTTGGGTCAGCAGACCATTGGAATGGGTCGAAACTTCCGCGAATGATTGTGGGATAGGGCGGTAAAGCCATCAACTGTGCGCGCATGTTTTTTCTCGCATGGATATTCGACAACGCGGACTTGTCACCTGAGAGGAGCGCTTGAATCTCTTCCAGCGTGAGGAAAAACACATCGTCACCGATTCCGCTGACGGTCCCGACGCGAAGCGCAAACAGACGCGCCAGCCATCGATCCCGCACATATTCCGAACGGACTTGTTCCCGCATCCGCGCGCGTCTTGCATTTTCCTGCAATTGAAGTTGCATGGAATTTGCCTGTCTCGGATGAGCAGACACAAAGCGGTTCCACGCAGCGGCAACTGTTTCTTTGTGACTCTTCAGCATGGCGTCCACATCAATCGGCGCCTTTTGGAAGCGTGCGATTTCCTGCTCTAACCAGTCAGGCGTTTCCATTGGCGAAGGCGCGGCAAGTTCGAATTCCTGCGAGCCGCGATGACCATATTGTTTGCGATACTCCTCTTGAGTCATTTTTCCATGCACCACTTGCGATATTCCCAGCACGAGACCGAGGCTGGCGAGCAATTCGTTTTCGGCGCTCAAATTGGTTAGCAAGGTATTCGCATCTTCGGGCGCAATCAATCGCGACAATTTCTTACGCAATTTGGATGTGTAGTCCATGGAGGCGTTGGCGGCGCTCATCACCACCCAAAAACCCTGTTGAAGATGATCTTGAATATCCTCCTGCCAGATTTTGAGCAAACCAGACGGAGTTTGTTCCTGCTCTATTTTTTCTTTGCAACGAGCAAACCACTTCGGCGTCTCTGTCAGATAGGATGTCTCAATTTTGGACGCCCATTTGAGTTGTGCAAAATACCGAGAGAAGTTGTGCAGAACAGGAAAAAGTTTCCAGCGCGGATAGGGAATCAAGGGGACTTCAACACCAGCGGGCAGGCGCAGGTTCAATAACTCTTCCATCATGCTGATAGTTAGTTTTCGACTCAAGCCTAACAAATGCAACGCGGTTGCCAAACTGCTGAAATTGAAATAAGCCCAGCCGCCAACAATTCCCAACATGGCATGACCTGGAATAAAAATCATATCCTTGAAGGTAAATTGCGCCACCGACCAGGTGAGCGGCGTCATGGGGTATGAAAACGCCTCTCCCAAATTGGTTTTCGTCCATAGAAAATCTGTGGATGCGCTTTCGTTCCAGACAAATGAATCGTTCTGATTCTTGCTCATTGGATTTCTCCACTATATGGATTTCATCAACTTTACTTCGCCGCTCACCTGCACTGCACCGAACGCAGTGCGGTGCAAGTGTCGCCCGTCGACGCTGACATGGTCTCCATCTTTGAATTGGGATGTGGCTGTTTGCGTTCCCAACACGGCAGGGATGCCGTACTCGCGCGCGACAATCGCCGCGTGGGAGAGCGGACCGCCCGTATCTGAAACAACCGCGCTCGCCAATGTGAAGAGCGGAGTCCAGGCGGGATCGGTGTAGGGGCAGACGAGCACATCGCCAGATTGGAGTTTGTCAAATTCAGCGGGACCGTTGATGACTTTCACCGTCCCTTCGGCGTAACCCGAACTGCCCGATAAACCTTTCAAGACAGAAGTATTGGAAGTGGATTTTTTTGCAGTTTGCCACTGTCCGCGCCAGGATTTCATGGCTTGCGGTCTAGCTTTCTCGCGGCGCAGGATCAGTGAGGTGGTTTCTCCTGAAGATAAAGAACCATCCAGCGCCGCGTAAAGTTCGGGCAAAGTCAGATAAATGATTTGCTCCAACTTTGGCAACGCTCTGCTGTTCAACAATCGTTGTGCGGCTTCGTCCACGCCACGGCGGGCTTGCAGGAATCCTTCTTCAATGGTGTAAAGCGTGGACTCGCGCGCGATGTGTCCGATGCGGAATTTTTCCAGCGTGGAAATGAATCGGGAACGGAACCAGGCTGGAAGTCCAGAAAGGAGGCGCTGGCGAATCTCATCAGAGTGAGTTGAGTCGGTATGGGGTTTATCCGAGCGCAGAATGACGGCAATCGTCGTCAGCAAGGTGGCGGGAGTCTCAGACCAGGAGCGGTTGGAAAACGGGAGATACATGCGCATGGTGCGCGCGCCGTGTTCACCCAGAAAAGCCTGAACCTTTTCGAGCAGTATTTTTCCTTCGGCATTTTTTTGGATGGCAGACAAAACCGAATCCAAAGGTGTGTTCAAAAGAATTTCGCGGGCTTGTGGAAGTTTCGCCGCTTCGCTGGCAAGTTGATGCAAGGCATGGTCAATGACTGCGGTTTTGAAGGGCAGGTCGGCGAGCAAATCCATGACGTTGATTTGTTTAGAATCTTTTGCAAAGCCCATCAATAATTTCAGGAACGCGGAACGAATTACGGCAGGAATGATAAAGTCACGAAAACGGATGGCGCCCACGCGGCTGGTAATATTCGCCGCGCTTTGGATGAATTGAACGAGTTCGAGATTGCTCAACCTGGTCACATCCACTTTGCGGAGGGCATTCAACTCGGAAGAAAATTCCGCGTGTTGTCCGTTAAGCCAGATGTTTGGGTCTGACTTTAATTTCTTGAGCAGGTACACAAACGAAAAAAAGAAACGAAAGTTCACGCGTGGGTTGGGCGGAGCGATGGTGGGAATGCCATCTTTATCGAGCAGAATGATTTCACTGGACGGAGGCAACTCCACACCATAGTCATGAATCGCATTTATCAATTGTTGGTAACTGTCGGTGACGGGAAAATAATCCAATGGGAAGGGCGGCTCAGGATAATGCTCTAAAATATCATTGACAATGGCATGTTGCGCGCGATTCAAAATTTTAGGCTTTGGCGTGTTGACGGTTAACGATGTGACGGGACGGGTCTGCAAAAGGTAAAGTTGCCCGCCAGCGATTGCCCATTCAATATCCTGCGGCACGCCATAATATTTTTCCACCTGTTCGCCCAAGGCGGAAAGGCGGCGCAAAGACGAAACATCCAAACTCAGCCGCTCGCGTTCCGTTGGCGCGGTATCAGATTCCAGCGTGCCGCCATCGGTCATGTCAATGCGCGTGGCTTTCGTACCGCGTGTTTGCTCCAGCACGCGAAAATGTTTGCGCGCAATTTTGAACGTGTCGGGCGTGACGCGCCCGGAAACCACGCTCTCGCCCAAGCCATATGCGGCGTTGATAAGCATTTCACTTTTTTGATTCGTCACGGGATTGACCGTGAACAAAACGCCCGCCACATCCGACGCCACCATCTCCTGCACCACCACCGAGAGGCTGACCTGTTGATGCGGAAAATGATTCCGCTCGCGGTAGGCGATGGCGCGTTCCGTCCACAACGAAGCCCAACAGCGCTGAACGTGCAGGGTCAAGCGTTCGTCCCCGCGAATGCCAAGATAACTTTCCTGTTGACCTGCAAAACTAGCATCGGCAAGGTCTTCGGCGGTGGCGGATGAACGGACTGCGACGGGCGCGAATCCGCCGTTGAGTTTTGCATACGCTTCTTTTATGGACTTTGAAATTGATTCTGGCATCGAAGCGTTTTCTATCCGCCGACGGATTTTTTCGCCAGCCTCACGCGCAGGCAGAGTCGCCAACAGACGTTCCATCTCAGTCCATAAATCCATCTCGCTGATGAATTGCTTGTACGCATCTGTCGTGACGCAAAACCCAGGCGGAACAGGAAGCCCCGCGCGAGCCATCTTTCCCAGGTTGGCGCCCTTGCCCCCCACCAAAGAAATATCTCCCAAATCCAGTTCATGAAACCATGCGATTGTCATCATGTTACCTTTTGCAAATGAATAGAAAGTGATTGCTCTACGCGCTTACCTTGCAACGGCGATATAAATCCCAACAGAAGGCCAAGTACGCCGATGATTGCCAGCGTCCCGAAGATGGATGCAAACATTCCTGCGTTCACTTCACCAACTGCCAGCCAGATGCCGAGCAAAGGAATACCCATCGCTCCGCCCATGTTGCGCGCCATTTGGATCAAGCCACTGGCGGTGGCGAGATGTGATTCTCCGCCTACGTTTTGCGCCGATTGCAGATATACGGGAAGCAGTAATCCCATGCCCGCGCCGATGAGAGCCGCCATCCACGTAATACTGCTGGTCATTGTCACGGTCAACAAGGAGAAACCGACAATGACAAATATCCACGCCGCCGCCTGAGTTTGACGCTGCCAGCGGCTCGCCAGTCCGCCACCCACGCCCGACGCGACGCCTGCCATTAGCAGCGTGGGTAACAACGCCAAGCCTGTGGCGGTAGCGGTCTGCCCGTGGATTTTTTCCAGATAGAGCGGGAAGTAAGCGACTGCGCCGTTTGTGACAAATCCCAGCAGCAGCGTTCCCAAAACCGCTCTCCATAACAACGGGTGGCTTAACAATGCTATCGGGATGACGGGAGCCGATTGTTTTTGCTCCCAACTCACAGCGAGTCCAAGAAGCGCAATTGCGCCGAAGCAAAATGCAATTCCATATACGAGATGATTCGCGCCCAAACCAATCCACTGAAATCCTAAAAGTCCCAGACACAAACCAGAGCCGATGAGTAGAGCACCGAGCCAATCAATTTGAAGGGTATCGATTGGCTGGGTTTTGTTTGGAAACCCAATCATCGCCAATGTCATCGCCAACGCGCCAAGCGGCAGGACAAGATAAAAACCCCAACGCCAGGAAAATGTGTCTGTAACCCAGCCGCCGAGCGGAGGTCCGATCAAATTGGCAAGCACCTGCACCGCGCCGATGATGCCAAATATTTTGCCGCGTTCATTTTCGCCAAACAAATCCCCGATGGATGCCAATGCCGCAGGCGCCACCGCTCCCGCTCCGATGCCCTGCACCACGCGAAAGGCAACCAACTGCCCCATGCTTTGCGAAAGTCCCACCAGCGCAGAGCCGAGGAGAAAGACGAGCAGTCCAATTACGTACAGCGTGCGGCGTCCAAAAATATCCGCCAGCCGCGCGAACAGCGGAATGGTGATGGTGGAGGCGAGCATGTATCCGCCGAATACCCAACTATATAAATTCATTCCGCCTAATTGGTGTTCTATGACTGGCAGGGAGGTGGCAACCAGAGTTTGCATGAGAGCCGATACGCTCATCCCTACCAGGAGACCGCTGAAGCCAATCCATTTTTGATTCATGGCCGCGCCGACAAGCCTTTCAAAACAACATCCACAGCGGATTCGAGTCTTTCCTGCAGCGTTACGTTTTCGGTAAGCGCCCAAAACGAAACCGCTGTGAAATAGATTGCGGCTAAAACAAGCGCAGCATCTTGAACATCAACATCATTGTTCAATTCGCCATTCTCCTGCCCGGTGCGAATCAGGTTTGTCAGTAATTCCAAAAACCTTCTCTTGTTGGGAGTATTTGGCTCTGTGGAAACATTTAGTCGCACCATCTGTTGGGTAATGGGCTTATTGGCCTCGTGCCATTCCGCGGAGGCGGCTATGGTGTTTTTCAAAACGAGAGGAATTGGCAGTTTAGCCTTTATTCCTTCCTCTGCGGTCGTAGACATCATTTCCATTGTCATTTCCCCAAGTTGTTTGAAAATTGCCTCCTTGGTGGGAAAGTACGTGAAAAACGTGCCTTTGCCAATGTCAGCGGCTTCTGTGATATCAGAAACAGTGGTGTTTTCGAAGCCGTTCTTGAGGAACAATTCCATTGCCACGCGGAAAATTCGTTCTTTGGTTTCTTTTTGGCGTTTTTGGGTGCGAGTGAGAGTATCAGGCATGGGTAACTCCTGGCAAATTTTGTATAAATACTAACACTAATATTGACTACGGTCAATATTAGTGTTAGTATAATTCCAGAGCAATTCCCCATACAGAAAAGGAAGTCAAGGAAGGCGCTATGAAAACATCACACGGCTGGATTTGTGCGCTAAGTTTTCTCACTGGCGCAGGCATCCTGCTCCAATGGATTTTGGTGTGGACTGGCAGGTTCCCCGTTAAGGAGAGCGTTCCGGGGTTCCGTAACTATTTCCTTTCGTTTCAGGTTGCGGACTTGTGGTTGATTCTACTGGCTTTTTTGACAGGAACTTTCATCCTGCTGAAAAACCCGAAAGCCCTCTTGTTTGGAATTGCACTCGGGTCAGCAATGGTGTTTTTCGGACTGTATTCCCTGCTGTATGACCTGAATACTGGGCTGTTCTACGATTTTTCGACAGGCGGAATGTGTCAATGATTTGAGACACCGAAATTGATAATTTAGTCACTCGAAAATGGGAGCGACTTGTTGTGGACAAAATTCGTGTACAATGGGCATTGCCCCAAACGAAACGGGAACGGCGC
>VGOX01000001.1 GCA_016875755.1 Chloroflexota bacterium | reverse complement strand
CTGCAAAACGACGCAGCACCCGCCGCCGTGGTTTCTTTTTTCGTTTTTTCGGCGCGCTGGCTACGCTCCCGGCTGGTTTTCAGCCCAAGTTTTGGCTATTAATGAACGGCTTCTTGCAGAGGACTCATGTTTGTTTAAGAATAAGTGGCATCACACAGGGGAACAGTATTCAATAGAATACGCACTCAGGGTGGTGGTTTATTCTGTTAATGCTACTGTTTCACTTTAATGCCCGCCGCAATTTCTCGGCAACCGTGCGCAGCGACTTGATGCGCGCAAAGTATTTGTCGTTGGCTTCCACCAGCGTCCAGGGCGAATCGGGGGTGCTTGTCTTCAATAGCATCTCTTCGGCGGCGATGATGTAATCTTCCCATTTGCCGCGATTACGCCAATCTTCATCTGTGATCTTCCAGGCTTTGTAATTGGTGCGTGTGCGTTCACGGAAGCGGCGCAGCTGTTCCTGCTTGCTGATGTGCATCCAGAATTTGAAGACGATCGTGCCGTAGTCGGTGAGTTGACGCTCAAATTGATTGATCTCGCCATAGGCGCGGCGCCAATCTGCTTCGGTGCAATAGCCTTCAAGGCGCTCCACCAAAACGCGCCCATACCACGAACGGTCGAAGATGGCGATCTGTCCCTGTTCGGGCAGCCGCCGCCAGAAGCGATACAGGTAATGCCGCTCCTTATCTTCGCCCGAAGGCGCCGCAATGGGCAGAACCACGTATCCGCGCGGGTCGATGCGCTCGGTCAGGCGTTTGATGGTGCCGCCCTTGCCTGAGGCATCCATGCCTTCATAGACGATCACCACGGGGCGCTTCTGTGCATAGACCTGGAACGCCAGTTCGTGCAACTCAGCCTGCAACACCTTGAGCTGTTTGTTGTACTCCTCGCGATCGATCGCCTGTGTAAGATCAAGTCGATCAAGCATTGACAGCTCCCTTCATTTCCTTTTTGGTGCGAGACCGTTTGGAGCCAGCACCCGATGAGGCAGGCAGACCCAGACGCGCTTCGAGTGAGGCAATGATGGTCTCGAAAACCTTGATGCGCATGTAATACCGATCGGCGGCCTCAACAATCGTCCAGGGGGAGTGAGGCGAATCTGTCCGCGCGATCATATCTTCGACATAGTTCGTATATTTTTCATAACGCTTGTTTTGCAGCAGGTCTTCCTCGCTGACCTGCCAGGCAGTCAGCTTGTCTTTGCTCAATTTCTTGATGCGCTTCTTTTGGTCCGCTTCGCTGATGTGCAGCCAGAACTTTAATATGACCGTTCCATCGGCGCTCAGCATCTCTTCGAATTCGGCAATGTCTTGATAGGCGGCACGCAGATCGTCTTTGTTGACCGTCTTGTTCAAACGGTCGATCAAGACCCGGCGATACCAGGATGTATCGAAAGCGACCATTTGCCCGCGGGCGGGAATCTTTTGCCAAAAGCGCCACATCCACGGATAGCGCGTTTCGGCGGTGCGCGGCGGTGTGATGGGGACGACGCGAAAGCCGCGCGGGTCGAGCCGTTCTGCAAGCAGGCTGACCAACCGTCCCTTGCCTGTGGCGGCCCAACCCTCGAACACCATGATGACTGGAATTTTTGCGTCGAAGACCGCGTGCTCCAATTCATAGAGCCGCTGCTGTAACGGTCTTAATCGCTTTTTGTATTCCTCCTGCGGTATAGCCAGATCCAGGTTGACGTATTCAAGCATGGGAGACTCCGATTTGGTAATTTGAGAACTTGTTGGTTATTTTACCTCTCCCGCGCCTCTCCCAACCCCCATTCGGGGCAAGCGGGGAGGAGCTAAAACCGCCTCCGCCCGTCCTCCTCCAAATCCGACATTGAGAGATTTTTTTTCGATTCATTCAAAGTATAACTTGTCGGATTTGCCCACAGGGTACTTCGCAAGGGGAGGTGCCGTAGGCGGAGGGGGTGAACAACAACCAAAAAATACCCTCTCCTTTAGGACGCGTGCCCGTAGGGTAGAGGGGCAAACGGACAGAATTGATTATTACGCCAATCAGGGAGAAGTCCAACCGTCACACCGATCAGGTAAGAAAAATGGGACGGCATCCCACCCCTAATGCCGTCCCATTAACCAAACTACACCTTCACCGCCGAAACCAGCCTTTATTTTTCCTTCTCCTGCTGTTCCTGCTGACGCTTTTTCCGTTTCTCTTCCTGCTCCTGATCGAGCTGCAGTTGATTCTGTTGGCGCACTTTTTGTTTCTCTTTCTGTTCCTGTTCGAGCTTCAGTTGATCTTGCTGGCGCTGTTTTCGTTTTTCCTCCTGTTCCTGCTCCAGTTTCTGTCGCTCCTGCTGCCGTTTTGCCTGCTCGTCTGCCTGCTGTTGTTGCATGATATTTTCCTTCTCGAATACGGGTCACGACCTGCAAGTATAGGCCGTGACCCGTATTGAATGATTACAACTTCGCGAACCTGCTCACCACCTTCGCCGCCGAAGCGGGACGATCCATCACGCCGCCTTGATGGATGAGGATCGGCGTGTCCAGTTTCGAGTATGCCAAGTCCACGAATGCTTGACCCGTCAGGAAGCGCTCCGAGTCGATCGCGCAGGAGGTCACAAAGCCGATGCGTTCGCCGTTCGCGTTGACCACAGGGTCGCCGTTATGCGCCATGCGCACGCGCTGGTCGTCAAAGCGGAAGCGGATGACCACACCCTTGCGTTCCTGCTCACGTGCCACGAAGGCATCGCGACCGATGAACCACGGCTTGTAGGTCTTCACGTACGAACCAAATCCGCCTTCGGCAACGCCGAGATCACGTCCGTCAAATTTACCTGAACCCAGCCCCATCTCGTGACCGTACAACGGAAGTCCCGCTTCGGTTCTCAACGAATCACGCGCACCCAAGCCAATGGGCTTCACGCCGAATGGCTCGCCAGCTTTCATCACCACCAGCCAAAAGTCCACGGCGCGCTCGGGGTGGACGAACAACTCGAACGCCATCTTCTCGCCTGTGTAGCCCGTGCGCGAAACGATGAGATCGAATCCACCGACGACTGCATCACACAACTCCGTCCGCTTCAACTTCATGATGCGCGCGCGCGTCTTATCATCCACGCCCATCGCCAGCAAAATGTCGCGGGATTTCGGTCCCTGCAGCGCAATGTCAACTCGCATTGCCGAACCAGATTTCGGGTCACGCAGGTTGCGGATCTCCGCGTTGTAGCCGTAGGTCCGCGCCCACGGTCGGTCGTTGTCGATCCGCACCGTGCCGTCGCGCACCGCTTCCAGCCACGTGCGATCCTTGTCATCGTTCGAGGCGTTCACCACCACGAGGAAATCATTCCAGCCGAGGCGATACACCAGCGTGTCGTCGATCACGTCCGCTTCAGGCGTGAGGAAATGCGTGTACAAACTTTCACCGGGCATCAACCCGCCGCAGTCGTTGCCGCAGACCGTATCGAGGAACGAAGCCGCATCCGCGCCGCGCACATCATACGCGCCCATGTGCGAAACGTCGAACAGTCCCGCCGCCTGACGCGTGGCAAGATGCTCTTCAAAAATGGAGGTATACACCACGGGCATTTCCCAGCCCGCAAACGGGACCATCCGTCCGCCCAGATCGCGATGCGTTTGATTCAGCGCGGTCTTTTTGAGTTCGCCTTCCACTTCGTTCCATACAAAGGAAGGCTTCGCCGCTTCATTGCCTGCGGGAGAGTTGATACCGATATAGAAAGGTTTTTCCACGCTGACGTTTGGCTTCTGCACCACCAACACACTCGGCTTTACATTTTTCTTCTTCACATCCGAAACAAGGAACGGACCAGGCAAACGCTTGGTGCTGAAATCTTTCGTGCCATCGAGGTTGAACGACATGTACCCGTCTGAAAGGTCACGCAGCCAGGCGGCAAACACGCCCGCCTTCGCGGCAGGCACTTCCAGTTGATAGGTATTCTGGTCAACGCAAGTCAGCACGCACTTGACAGTACCCTTGGGAGTCGCAATCGTCGTCACCGCCGATTTGCCCTTCTTCAACGCGGACATATCGCACGCCGCCGCATAATCCAACACCTGACGAATGCGCCGTCCGCTCAGTTCAAAAACACCGCTCTTGCTTTTATCGTCGATGTAATAGAAGTGCGGGTATCCGCTCTTCTCCACTTTGAAATCAATGCCCACAGATTCAGAAAGTTTACGGATCTTCAACTTGGCATCGTTCAACACGCCAAAATCCAATTTCGCCCTGCGCTGTTTGCCCTTGCGGACGGTATCCACCGCATGCGGCGCGCACGCCAGCAAAACATCCGCGATGATGTCGGCAAGTTGGCGCGATTGCTTCTCGTTGAAACCACGCTGGGTGAGCCATGGTGTGCCGAGGCGGATGCCCGAAGGAGCGGCTGCGCTTTTGTCACCGGGAATGGTGTTGCGATTGACAACAATGCCAACGATATCGAGAATCCGCGCCGCCTGGTCACCGCTGAGTTTCGTGCCATCTTCACCGATGACAGAGGAACAATCCACATTCAGCATGTGACAATTTGTGCCGCCAAAAGGTACGCGCAGTCCGCGTTTGACGAACTGATCTGCCATTGCCTGCGCGTTCTTGACGGTCTGCGACTGTAATTTTTTGAATTCCTTGGTCTGTGCCAGTTTGAAGGTCAGCGCCAAACCAGCGAAGACGTTGACATGCGGTCCACCCTGTTCACCGGGGAAGACGGCTTTGTCGATTTTCTTGGCAATGGCGCCATCGGTGGTCAGCAATACCGCGCCGCGCGGTCCATTCAACGATTTGTGCGTGGTGGACATAACTACATGCGCATGTCCAATTGGCGAAGGCACAACTCCCGCCGCCACCATGCCGCCAATATGCGAGATATCCGCAAGCAGGTACGCGCCGACTTCATCAGCGATCTCACGGAATTTCTTCCAATCGGGAACCCATGAATAGGATGAGTAGCCCGCGATAAGCAATTTCGGTTTGGCTTCGTTCGCCAGTTTGCGAATGGCATCGTAGTCAAGTTTTTCGTTCACATCCACCGAGTAATGAACCGCGTTGAACCATTTGCCGCTGCGGTTGACGGGTGAGCCGTGCGAGAGATGCCCGCCATGCAGTAGGTCGAGTCCCATCACCGTGTCACCGATACTGAGCAAGGCTTGATACACGGCGTTGTTGGCAGGTCCGCCCGAAAGCGCCTGCACATTGACGTAAATTTGATCGGCAGTAAAACCGTTGGCAGCGAAGGCTTGCGCGGCACGGCGGCGGGCAAGCGCTTCGACCACGTTGGCATACTCCACGCCTTTGTAGTAGCGCGGGTCACCGTTGCGGCGATAGTTGGCAAGGCTGGCTGGGTAATCGAGGATCTCGTTCTCGCTCATCCAGCGCGTTTCTTCATCGGGGTAGCCTTCGGCGTAAATATTTTGGAAGGCAGACATCAAGGTCTCACGCACGGCCATTGGGGCAGTCGATTCGCTGGGGATGAGGATCAGTTTGCGGTACTGGCGTTCGGCTTCGAGCTGGGTCAGTTCATATACATCGGGGTCGAGTTTGGCTAAGTTACCGCGGAATAAATAATCGGGCATGGGAAATCTCCTTTTAACGGAATCAGGTTTGAGGTCGAAAAAGAGGCGTACAAAATGAATTGTAGGACGTTCAAGGGGAAGGGTCAAGTGAAAAAAGTCAGTCAATATTTCGGGCGTCGTTCTTTATTGACATCCGTCCCTCCCTCAGGTAGAATAGCGTTCGCCTATAAATTTGGGCCTGTAGCGCAGTTGGGAGCGCGCCTCAATCGCACTGAGGAGGTCAGGGGTTCGAATCCCCTCAGGTCCACAATAAGGCGGAAACTACCATGGGCCCATAGCGCAGTTGGGAGCGCGTCTCAATGGCATTGAGAAGGTCGAGGGTTCGAATCCCTCTGGGTCCACCATAATTTTTAGGGGCGGGGTCATCCCGCCCAAAATAAAGGTCAAAGCAGGAGTAGTAGGTCATCCCGTCAGCGAGTTGGGAGAGTGAGGTGGAAGCCCAGCATCAGCGCCCAAGGGAGCGCATCAAGACCGAACTCGCCTGACTTCTCGCAAGAGAGACTGCACTGGTGAACGCGGATACATGCCGCAGGTAGTCAGCGCCGGGAATGCCCGTTACAGCGATAAAGAGCGTTTGAAATTTCAAACGAATCTGGGTGGTACCGCGGAGTGAACTCTTCGTCCCTGATGTGGATGAAGGGTTTTTTTTGTTCTTAAGACCATGAACGATAGACCATTGACGATGCACAACCTTCTATCGTCCATCGTCCGAACTTGAAAGGAGGCACGCATGAACATCAAACGAAATTTCTGGAAGCAGGGTCCCCTACCCTTCGACGAGGCTCTGGGCAGGCTTGCGGGTCTTCCTATTGATTCCTTGAACTGCAAATAAGGTGTACTCTCACCTGACACCTGAAACTTACCAGAGGCAAGAATGGCTGAAACGAAAAAAGAAAAGGAAGAAAAACCCGTGAAGGATATGTCGTATAACCCGAAGAGCATCGAACAAAAATGGCAGGCAAAATGGGATGCGGACAAGTTGTACCGCTCCGTGATCGATGAGCGCCGCCCCAAGCACTACGCGCTGACCATGCTGCCCTACCCCAGCGGTGACCTACATATCGGTCACTGGTATGCCAAGACCCCGTCCGATTCGCGCGCGCGCTACATGCGTATGAAGGGCTACAACGTGCTCTTCCCGATGGGCTTCGATGCGTTCGGTCTGCCCGCGGAAAATGCCGCCATCAAGGACGGCATCCACCCGATGAAGCGCACCTACCAAAACATCGAACGCATGCGCAAACAATTGCGCAGCATGGGCGCGATGTTCGATTGGGAGCGCGAAGCCATCTCCTGTGACCCCGAATACTACAAGTGGACACAGTGGTTCTTCATCCAGTTATACAAGAACGGGCTGGCGTATCGCAAAATGTCACCTGTGGACTGGTGTCCGAACTGCAATACCACACTGGCACGCGAACAGGTCTGGGGTGACGACCGTCACTGCGAACGCTGCGGCACGCCCGTCATCAAAAAGGACTTGAACCAGTGGTTCTTCAAAGCCACCAAATATGCGGATGAATTGCTGCGCTTCGATGAATTGGATTGGCCCGAACGTGTGAAGACCTTGCAAACAAACTGGATCGACCGTAGTGAAGGCGCCTCGGTTCTTTTCAAGACGGAAACTGGCAACCACACCATTGAAGTTTTCACCACCCGACCAGATACCCTGTGGGGCGCAACCTTCATGGTCTTTGCACCTGAACATCCGCTGCTGGACGAGATCACCACGCCCGAGCAGAAATCCGCTGTGGAAGCATACAAAGCCGAAGCGGCGCGTCAGACCGACATTCAGCGCGGCGCAGTGGACAAGGAAAAGACGGGCGTGTTTACAGGCGGCTACGCCATCAACCCCGTCAATGGACAACGCATCCCGATCTGGATCGCGGATTATGTGCTGATGTCGTATGGCACGGGCGCGATCATGGCTGTCCCTGCACATGACGAACGTGACTTTGCTTTTGCCAAAAAGTATGACCTGCCCATCGTCGAAGTGATCAGGCCCGAGGGTCAGGAAGAAGCGAATGAATTAGAAAACGCTTACATCGGCGCAGGCGTCATGGTCAACTCAGATCAGTTCAACGGCACAAAAGTCAACACCGAAAAGGGACGCAAGAACCCTGGCATTGCGGCGGTCATTGACTGGCTGGCTGGGAAAGGCATCGGCAAGGAATCGGTCAACTATCGTTACCGCGATTGGTTGATCTCGCGCCAGCGGTATTGGGGCGCGCCCATCCCGATGGTGCATTGTGAAACGCACGGCTGGAATCCCATCCCCGATGAGCAGTTACCCGTGGAATTACCCGAAGATGTGGAATGGCGCCCGACTGGTGAAAGCCCGTTGAAATTACACCCAACCTGGAAGGATGCCACCTGCCCCATCTGCAACGGACCCGCCACCCGCGAGACCGACACAATGGATACATTCATGTGCTCGTCGTGGTATCACCTGCGTTACCTGTCGCCGAAGTATGACAAAGCACCCTTCGATGATGCAGAGTACAACTATTGGATGCCCGTCGATACCTATACGGGCGGCATCGAACACGCCACCATGCACCTGCTGTACACACGCTTCTTCCACAAGGCGTTGCGTGATGCGGGCTTTACCAAAGGCAACGAGCCGATGATGCAATTGCGCAACCAGGGCATGGTGCTGGGTGAAGATAACGAGAAGATGTCCAAAAGCCGCGGCAATGTCATTGCGCCTGATATTCTGGTGGACAAATACGGCGCCGACACCGTGCGTGCGTACATCATGTTCTTTGCGCGCTGGGAAATGGGTGCGCCATGGGACTCAAACGGCATCGAAGGAAGCGCGCGCTGGATCCGCCGTGTGTGGACTCTGTTCACGGATCCGACCTCGCCGCCAACGGCTTCTGACGAAGTGAAAAAGAATCTACGCCGTAAGGTTCACCAGACCTTGAAGCGCGTGACCCGTGACTTCGAGAATTTCGACTTCAACACCATCGTCTCCGCGTTGATGGAACTGCTGAACGAAATGTACAAGGCGCATGAAGCAGGCGCAGTTGGCACGGACGAATGGAAGGAAGCGCAGGAGATCTACCTGAAGATGATGGCGCCTGTCGCGCCGCACATCTCCGAAGAGTTGTGGACGGAGCATTTGGGCAAGCCCTATTCCATTCACCAGCAGTTGTGGCCCACTGTGGATGAAGCTGCCGCGAAGGATGATGTCATCGAACTGCCAGTGCAGATCAACGGCAAGGTGCGCGACCGCGTCAAAATCGCTGCCGACGCAAGCGAAGATGACATCAAGGCTGCGGTCATGGCATCTGAAACTGTCCAGAAATACTTGGAGGGCAAAGAGCCGCGCAAGATCATCATCGCAAAGGGCAAGTTGGTGAGTTTGGTAGTTTGATAATAAGCTAGTGAAATCACCTGAAGAATTTTTCTTCGGGGGATTTTTTTTGGTCGTATAATCTGACCATGCCCCCCGTCCAACTCTTCATTACCTGTCTGACCGATTCATTCTTCCCCCAAACTGGTGAAGCCGTCGTGGAGATTCTTCAACGCCTCGGCATGGATGTGGAATTCGCCCCCGACCAAACCTGCTGCGGGCAGCCGCAATTCAATGCGGGTCTCCGCAAAGATGCGCGTGCCATCGCGCAACATACCATCAAGGTTTTTGAAAAAACAAGCGGAGACATCGTCACACCGTCTGGGTCGTGCGCTCATCATTTCAGACATAATTATTTGGAACTCTTCGAAGGCGATGCAGAATGGCATCCGCGTGCTAAGGCGTTGGCGGGACGCGTCTTTGAATTTACCGAATATCTCGTGGACAAGCTCCACGTCACCGACCTCGGCGCACGCTGGGACGGTTTACTCACCTATCACCCATCCTGTCATACCCTGCGCGGCATCCATGTGGACAGACAACCGCGTATGCTTTTGCAAAACGTCCACGGCGCAACGCTGGTGGATTTACCAAACGCTGAAGAGTGCTGCGGCTTCGGCGGCGTGATGTCTGTTGAACACCCTGAACTCTCTGCAGAGTGGTTGAAGCGCAAGATATACAACCTCGAAGCGAGTCAGTCGCCTACATTGGTGGTGACGGATGCGGGTTGTCTCATGCATATTGCGGGCGGACTGCATCGGCTGGGAAAGAAGCGGCAAATCATCCACATTGCGGAAGTTTTAAATCAGAGGTGAATATGTTTACGAATACGGCGACCTACTATGATGAAATCTATGCCTCCATGAAAAAAGACTATGCGGGTGAAGCTGCCAAAGCGAACAAGTTCATCCAGAAGCACAAGAAAACAAATGGGAGAAAACTTCTCGATATTGCCTGCGGGACGGGTACCCATGCAAATTACTTAAACCAGAATTATGATGTTGAAGGCATCGATCTGGATACCAAAATGATAGCTGTTGCCAAGAGTAAGTATTCGTCGATAAAATTTCAATACGGCGACATGGTTAATTTCAGCTTTCATCGCAAGTTCGATGTAATTACCTGTCTTTTCAGTTCCATCGGTTATGTCAGGACAAAGTCCCGCCTGCAAAAAGCCGTCAAAAACATGGCTGACCATTTATCACAGGGAGGTGTGTTATTGGTCGAGCCGTGGTTTTCACAGGATCAATGGACCGTCGGGCGGGTGAACCTGATTTCCATAAATCATGATGACTTGAAAATCGTCCGCATTAGTCGCAGTTCACGCAGGGGCAGCATTTCCATTATTGAATTTCAATACTTGATCGGAACATCGAAGAAAATTGTACACAGCACGGAGAGACATGAACTAGGTCTATTTTCAGAGAAAGATTACCTTGACGCCTTTCATTCTGCTGGACTGATAACTGTTTACGACTCTAAAGGTCTAAATGGTCGAGGATTGTATCTCGGTGTCAAAGCTGTGAAATAAACATGTCCAGGGAAAGTTCAGAATATCACTTCGTCAAAGTTGGCAAGGGGAGACTGGCGCTCAACCACCGCCCTGGCGGCAGGGATTTCAAACTCTTGCGCGAGTTGGGCTGCACGCATGTGGTGACCCTGCTAAAAGAAAGCGAGTTCGCGCAAAAGATCGGCAACCAGACCAAGAACGCGGGCTTGGAGTGGGTGTGGGTTCCCGTGCCGAATGGGAATTATCCTCAAGGTGAGGTACATGAACGTTTATTGAATGCCATGCCACACCTCTCGCAACTGCTGGATGAAGGCAACTCCCTGTTCATCCATTGCTCGGCTGGGATTCACAGAACGGGCACAGTGGCGTATGGTTTGCTGCGCTGGCGCGGCATGGAGCGGGACGAAGCGATGCGGGTTATCAATGAAATGCGCAAAGAGACCGCCGAAGGCATGATGGAAAAACGTCAGCGCTGGGGCGACGAGAACGCAAGACAGAAAATTCAACAGGAAACATCATGGGTACATTCCGTCAAAGAATCGTTGAATCGATTAATAACCAAACTCTTCAAGCCGCGTTAGATGCCAACACCGAGCGCCGCCTGAAAGGGCGCGCCGCCGCATTTGAATCGATTCCCGACTGGCGCGAGCGGCGTCAACGCGCGCACAACATCCGGGCGGATGTGATCGAACATCTCGACGAATACCTACACCAATTCATCGCCAAGAACGAAGCCAACGGCGTCATCGTCCACCGCGCCAAAGATGCCAACGAAGCCATCGAGATCGTATTACGAATTTCGAATATCGAATCTCGAAAACCGCTCATCGCCAAATCCAAAAGCATGGTCAGCGAAGAGATCGAACTGAACCATCATCTCGAAAAACACGGCATCAACGTCGTCGAAACCGACCTCGGCGAATACATTGTGCAACTGCGCAAAGAAAAACCGAGTCACATCATCACCCCCGCCGCGCACCTCAAAAAAGAACAAGTCGCGCAACTCTTTCACGAAAAACTTGGCATCCCCTACACCGAAGACATCCCAACCCTCACCGCCACCGCCCGCAACGTTCTGCGCGAAGTCTTTCTCACCGCCGACATCGGCTTGAGCGGCGTCAACTTTGGCGTGGCAGAAACGGGCGCGGTCTGCATCGTCACTAATGAAGGCAACGGGCGCATGGTCACCACCCTGCCAAAAACGCACATCGCACTGATGGGCATGGAACGTCTCGTCCCCAACCTCAATGACCTTGCGCTGATGCTCTCACTTCTGCCGCGTTCTGCCACAGGGCAAAAACTCACCGTCTATACCCAACTGTTGCACACCCCGCAACCAAACCAAACCCGCCACCTCATCATCCTCGACAACGGACGCAGCAAACTGCGCAACTCGCCGCTCAAAGAATCGCTCTACTGCATCCGCTGCGGCGCGTGCCTTAACGCCTGCCCCATCTTCCGTGAACTGAGCGGTCACGCCTATATCGGGCGCGACCTCTCCATCGCGCCATACCCTGGTCCGATCGGCAGCGTCATCTCCCCTGGCTTGCTCGGCGAAAACTACGTCCAACTCGCACAAGCCTCGTCCCTGTGCGGCGCGTGCAAAGACGCCTGTCCCGTGGATATTGATCTGCCGAAGCTGTTGACTCGTGTGCGGGCGGGGCAAAGCCTCAAAGACGATGGACGCCAGACGATGGACGATGGAGCAGGATTGATGTGGTCAACGAGGTTTTTTTTGAAGGCATTCGCCCGCCTCGCGACTCAGCCGAAGCTGTTTGCCCTCTCTCAAAAATTTGCCTCCTTTGGAAGTTTCATCCTCTCCCCTCGCTCGCAGTGGATGCGTCTGCCCGCATTCACAGGATGGGGTTACAGCAAAGATCTGCCACGATTCGCGGGGAAGACGTTTCGCGAGAGATTCGGGAATGGGAAGTCGGAAATGGTGAATAGGAAAGTCGAGCGGCAAAATGTACCCGATAATGATCAACAACCTCCCAACGTTTCAACCTTCAAACCTGTCAACTTGCAAGAACAATTCATCACTGAACTCGTCGCCCTCTCTGGCAACGTCTACCAAACGGATAACGTCACCCAATCGATTATCGAATATCTCGTATCGAGAGACAGTACTAAAATCCACCTGCAACCCAGCGTCCTTGATGAAACTCTCTTGCGCAACGCGGGCATTGACGTCACCTATGAAGCCGACCCTGGAATCACCGTCGGCGTGACAAAGGCTCGGGTTGGGCTGGCAGATACGGGGTCGATCCTCGAAGCGGATGAAGAACTGCTGGGCTCGCTGCTGCCCGAAATCCACATCGCAGTCTTAAAATCCAGTGACATCCTGCCATCCCTGCCCGATGCGATGCCGTTGATCCAAAATAAAAATGCCGTCTTCATCACGGGACCTTCACGCACTGCTGACATCGAAATGACACTGACCATCGGCGTGCATGGACCGAAGGAGCTTCATGTTTTTGTTGACGTTTCAAATTCGCGGTGATAGAATACAGCCCGCTCAAGCCCCCATCGTCTAGTGGCCCAGGACGAAGCCCTCTCAAGGCTTAAACCGGGATTCGAATTCCCGTGGGGGCACAAATGACCGCTTCGCAAGAGGCGGTTTTGTTTTATCAAGCCCTACTCACCCATTGAGATGCACACCAAAAGACAGTCACCTTACATGGCACTGTCTTTTTTGGAGAACCAATGACAAAAAAACCTCGCGGATTCATCATCGCGCTTACAGCAACCATCATCTGGTCCACCACCGCCATTTTCATCAGCTATCTCAACATCACCTACCAACTGCCTTCGCTGGTGCTGGCATTCTGGCGCGACTTGTTTGTTTCGTTCGGAATGCTGGCGGGGCTGCTGATCTTCAGCCGCCGTCTTTTGCATCTCGACCGCACGCACTGGAATTTCATGATCGTATATGGATTGGTCGTTGCACTGTTCAATTCGATGTGGACGCTTTCGGTTCAATACAACGGGGCGGCTGTTGCTACAGTAATGGCATTTTCCTCGCCTGCAATGACTGCGCTCCTGAGCCGCATTATCCACAAAGAAACGTTCAGCGGCATCAAGATTCTCTCCATTTTATTGAGTATTGCGGGAATCATTTTCGTTTCGGGCGCATATGACATCGCAACATGGAAGCTCAACCCGCTGGGAATCATCTTTGGGCTGTTAACGGGGTTGATGTTCGCCGTCTACAACCTGCAAGGCAAAGCCGCCGCAGACAGGCACATCGACTCATGGACGGCGTTGCTCTACAGTTTTGCGTGGGCGACCGTATTTTTATTTTTCTTCAATATCGGGAGTGACTTGTTCATTACCCACAAACCGCTGTTTGCCGATATGCTTTGGCTCGGAGATTCAATTTCGGGCTGGGGCATTTTGTTCTTTCTTGGCGTGGTTCCCACCCTGGGCGGGTTTGGGCTGTACTCGTTGAGTATCCGCTATCTTTCCCCCACCACGGCAAACCTGATCGCCACCCTCGAACCTGCATTCACTGCTGTGTGGGCGTATCTTTTCCTGAGCGAAGTGCTGACGGGCGCGCAGTTGATCGGCAGCCTGTTCGTGCTGGTCAGCGTGCTCCTCTTGCGTTTTAGCGATTAAGTTCCCAGATGATGCGCAAACCCTCGAGTGTCAGCCACGGGGCGATGACATTGATGACCTTCGTCTCTTTGGCGACAACTTCCGCCAGCCCGCCGGTGGTAACGACTTTCATGTCGCTTCCCAGTTCAGACCTGAATCTTGCCACCATGCCCTCAACCATACTCACATATCCAAACAGCAGCCCCGATTGCATCGCATGGACAGTGTTGCGCCCGATGACGGAGGGCGGCACTTGCAAATCAATGCGCGGAAGTTTCGCGGCGCGTGTGTAGAGCGCTTCGGCGGCGAGGTTGATGCCTGCGGTGATTGCCCCGCCGAGATATTCGCCGTCTTTGGTGACAGCATTGAAAGTGGTTGCCGTACCAAAGTCCACGACACAGGCGGGACCACCGTAGAGTTTCATCACCGCGACAGCATCGCACACGCGGTCTGCACCGACGGCTTTCGGGTCTTCATAGCGGATCTTGATGCCCGTCTTAATGCCCGCATCCACCACAAGTGGTTCCTGTTTGAGATATTCGCGACAGGCTTGCACCACACGCCCCGTCAACGGCGGGACAACGGATGCGAGCGAAATGCCTTTGATATCCCCCAATGTTTTGCCTGCATTCTGCAATAGACCGAGCAACTGCAAGCCGTATTCATCGGGCATGCGGTTGTGGTCGGTGGCGAGACGCCAATGTGCGCCGAGTTTATCACCTTCGTATAAGCCGAGCGTGAGGTTGGTGTTGCCAATATCAATAGTGAGGAGCATGAGATTATTTTACCCTTTTCCGCTACGGTATCGCTGCATAGAACGGCGCGAGCGCCTTTTGAATGGTGAAAATGAACCAGTAATTATTCATCATGAATACAAGTACGATAACTGCCAATCCCCATTGCAACCAGATTTTGTGCGCATACTCGGAGAATGCCAGCGCAAGAAATAATACGAAAGCATACACCCAGTAGGATGTATAAAGGAATATCTCTGTGCCGTAAAAAAGGTGCAGGAGAAAGTTGAACGCAATCACGCCGAGAAAACCCAACATTAGCGGGGTATGTTGGGATGTGCGGATATTTTTGAGGAAGAGCAAAAATCCGCTTGAGAGGAGGATCAGCCAGATGGTTAGAGGCAGGTTCGCCAGTCCCTTGTATGAGGCGATGGCTTTGGTGCGGACATCATAGGTCTTCAAGTCGATCGTTGGGAAGGGTGGTTTTTCGGAGATGACATCCAATGGTTGAGGTGCGACAACTCCATACAACAAAACGGAACGGGTGACGACTTGCAACTTGCGCGTGATGGAAGCAGGCTCAGACAGGCGCATTGGGTCAGAGAGGCTGCCTTGATTGGATGAAACGAAATTCATTTCAAAGGTAATATCGGCAGGGATGAAGAACAAGCCTTGTGTCCCAGGGTTGAATACACTTACTAGAACGGTCAGCAGAATACCAAAAGCAAGGACGGTCACGCCGTATTGGATGAGGCGGCGAAAACCGAACTTATTGAAGAACAAGCCGATGATGCCTTGTACAATATTGGTGATGGTGATGCCAAAGAGCAACAAACCAGCAGGGACAAGAACCAAGAAGCGGGTTTCGTCTTTTTGAATCAGTAGGAAGAAGAAAATCAGCGACGCCGCGCCGAAGATGTAATTTTCGGTCAGCGAGCCGAAGAGCAGGTGCGTGGATGTGGAACCTAGCATTACTGAAAAAAGAAAGGCGTAGGTTTTGGAGTCCGTGGCGCGTTTGACGAAGAACCAAATCATGAATACGCACAAGCCCGCAATTGCCGAGGTGACGAGCATTCCGCCGAGGGCGTAGTGTTCGCCCATGATGCCTGCAACGAGTCGAATCAGCGGGCGGATGGTGATCACACTGAGCGGATGTACGGCGCGTCCAACCGAGCCGCCCGCGGGGCTGGCAAGGATTTCCATCCACGGACCTGCATCCGCTTCGAAGAGGACGGTGTTATAGGTCAGTGCGGGGTGGTTGATGGCACGGGCGAGGATGGCTTGCACGATGAAGAACATGCCGCCTGCGTAGAGTCCGGGCAGGTTTTCTGACAGGAAATGAAAAAAGCGGGTTTGTGCAAGTTTCTCAAAAAATGCACTTTGCTCAATTTTTTCTAAAAGAGCAAGACTCCACACGCCTGCTGAGATGGCGACAATGAAAAACAATGCCGTCCATTTTTGCGGGACAGTGATGTACTCCCAGACGAACATGGAAGGGAATTGGGCGCTTCCGTAAATGATAGCAGCCGAAAAGACGGGGAGAATGAGGACGAGCAAAATATTCAGCGGTTTACTCAGAAAGCTATTGTTGAGAATGGAATTCGCAGCGCGTTGGAAAAGATAATATCCGATCACGCTGCCGAGGGTGATGGAGATTGCCGTGAACAGCGCCATGTTGTACGGGGTGCGGAGCGGAGCTTGCAGGTAACCGACCAGTCCGTAGGTGAGTTTGAGGGCAAAGAGAAAACCCAAAAGGTAATAGAGAATAGTGAACTGGGTGCGGATGCGCTGCATCCATGCGGAGAGGGAGGGAAAGGCTTGGTGGAGAGTCAGCCCGATGGCAAGAGCAGGCACGAGAAGGAGAAAGAGGCGATCTATGGGGGAGTCAAAGGTCGAATAACCGAAGAAGGTCAGGGCGAGGAAGAGGCTGGCGGCGAAGCCAATCAAAAAGCTAAAAAAAATGCGGGGGAATTTCATACCGTTGATTATAAAAGAAGACAGCCGCATTTCTGCGGCTGTGATTTATTTGACGGCGACGATGATCTCGGACGCCATGTCGTAGCGGTGGAATTGCGGCATCATGTAAATGCCGCTTGCCCAGCCTTTTATGCCCTGAATAAGTTCGACGGCAAGCTCCACGCCAACCTTTGCGCCGTGTTCACCCGCGTCGGTGATGCGCTGGCGATCTTCGTCTGGGATGAAGACGCCAGGGACTTCATTGTGGAGGAAACTGGCGTGGCGCGCACTGACCAACGGCAGGATGCCTGCAAGGATGGGCTTGTCGAGTTTGCCATGCTTCGCTTCGTAGGCTTCGATGAGTTTTGGTCCGTCGTCGGCGCGGTAGATGGGCTGGGTGAGGAAGAAGTCTGCGCCTACATTGATCTTGCGGCGGAGGTTCTTCACTTCAGTGTCCATGTCTTGCGGGCAAAGGTTGAGCGCCGCGCCGACAAAGAAATTGGTCGGCTGACCAATGCTTGTGCCCGAATGATCCACACCCATGTTGAAGCCTTGCTTGATAAGTTTGATGAGACCTGACGGGACGAGGTCGTAGTTATCGGTTGCTTCAGGGTAATCGCCAATCGAGGTTGGGTCGCCCATGACAACGAAGATGTTGCGGAT
Source organism: Chloroflexota bacterium (assembly GCA_016875755.1). GTDB lineage: Bacteria > Chloroflexota > Anaerolineae > Anaerolineales > Villigracilaceae > Villigracilis. The sequence goes on along the minus strand of VGOX01000001.1, from coordinate 24,342 downwards.
GCCAAGCGCATGCGCGGCGAGCAAGTCGCCTTGCACGCGGAGCAGGTTGCGACCACGAGTTGGGAAGTGAATGGTGGTCTCCACACCGATCTGGCGCTGAACGACATCACACACCGCCCACGCGGACATGCGCATGCGCGCCATCGGGCTGTCGGCAACGTTGATCACATCCGCGCCTGAGTCGTGCAACAGGGATGCGCCAGCCAAAAGTTTGTGAGTCGAAAGTCCGCGCGGCGGATCCATCTCAACGCAGATGGAGAATTTTCCATCCGCAAGGCGTTGAGCAAGTTGGGTGGGCTTCTCGGCAGGTTCGGCGGTAATTTCGTCATCGTCCGCAATGGAAATATCCGCAACGGGAGCGGGAGGCGTCGCTTCCAATGCTTTCTTCATGGCAGTGATGTGTTGCGGGGTTGTCCCGCAGCAACCACCGACAATCACCGCGCCCGCTTCACGGAATTGCAGTGCGTACTCGCCAAAGTAATCTGCATCGGCGGGATACATAATCCGTCCGCTGACTTGTTCGGGCCAGCCCGCATTCGGCTTGACCCAGAATTTTCCAGCAGGAACAGCCTGACGCATTTGCTTCAAAATACGCAACAACTGCGAAGGTCCGCCCGAGCAATTTACGCCGATGACATCCGCGCCTGCATCGGAAACACGGCGCGCCACTTTGGCAGGGTCGTCGCCGAGCAACGTGCGATCATCACGGGTGAAGGTCACGGAGGCGACCACAGGCAGCGAGCAAACTTCTTTGGCGGCTTTGATGGCTTCGCCCACTTCGTAGAGGTCGCTCATGGTTTCGATGACGATGAGGTCTGCGCCTGCTTCTGCCAACGCGCGGATCTGCTCCGCAAACGCTTCGCGTGCCTCTTCGAGTTTGACTCTGCCATAGGGAGCGATTCTCACCCCCAGCGGACCAACATCCCCCGCGATTAGGACTTCCTTGAAAGACGCAGCGACCACACGTTTGGCAAGTTCCACGCCTGCGCGGTTGATCTCAGCAACATCATCCTGCAAGCCGTGTTTGCTCAACTTGTAGCGGTTCGCGCCAAAAGTGTTGGTGATGATCAACTCCGCGCCCGCTTCGATGTACTCGCGGTGAATGTCCGCAACGGCGGCGGGGCTGGTAAGGTTGAGTTCGTCGAAGCATTTGTCAAAGTCAATGCCGCGCGTGTGGAGCATGGTTCCCATTGCACCATCGGCGACCAGTGTTTTTTGATTCAGGATTTCAAGAAGGTTCATGGTTTCTCTTTCAAGGTTTTTTTATCACAGTTAAGGCCGCATCACCGCGCATGATCTTATGAACAATCTCTGCTTCGGGATACACAGTCTCATCAAAGTTATAACGTGTAATAGTGACCACATATTCATACTGTTCTGCACGTTCCACCTCACCCGACGAATATACCTTTAAGTCTTCGCGCAGGAACAACGCAAATGTCTGGTCGGGTCCCTCCACCCAAATATTAGCATTCGGCGAAGCATTCTCGTTCACATAATCCGCCGCCTCGCGAAAAGAAGTCGACCAGTAATCGGTCTCGAAACGTCCCTCCGCACCGCTCACGCCGCCGACAAAACTGTTGTAGTACATATATTCATACGGATGCAGCGACACAATCCCAAACAGGCTTGGCAGTAAACATATCACAATTAACGCAGCCTGCCATTTTACTTTTTTTATCGCTTCCAACGCAACGCCCGCCATCAAAAATATCGGCGGCAGGATGAAGAATATCTGGCGGAAGTTATCGTACAACGCGATGCGAAAAACGATGAATGCGATGAACGGGATGAAGAACCACAACAGCGACAACTCGACCAATCCGCGCTTCTTCTCCGCGCTGACGATTGCCACTATCCATCCAACAATGGACAACGCCCAGACGGGTTCCGTCAGTTGGATCAGCAGCAGAACAGGAAGATATGAAAGGGGCAGGTCTGTGCTCGAGTAGGCAGAACCATTGAAAAGCACAAGTCCCGCCCACGGGTAAAGGGACATCTCACGCAGGCTGTTGAAGAAGTTCGGAATGGGATTCATCCACAAGTAGGGCCAGGAAATGTAGGTTGCAATGAGCGCGATCACGGCATACAACGTCAACGCAGGGATAGCTTGCCTGCCTTTTGTGCGCAGAGCGTAATACGCAACAAGCACTCCAGCAAATGGTCCGATGATGCGTGTGGAGGTGGTGAAGCCGAGGAGAATTGCAGGAATGAGAACTGCAAATAAGGTAAGTAGTAATTGGTGATTGATGCGGTAAAAAGTAAAAAGTAAAAGGGCGGTAATAAGTAAAAAGTAATACGTGCGGAGTTGGAGGAAGAGGATGAAGTAGCGTTGGGTATAAGTTTCAGCAGGGACTTCAGTGATGTTCTTGGCGATCAGTGAGAATAGGTTGGTGTTACCAGCCTGTGCCGAGAGGACGAGCGTTTCGATGTAGGAGTGAATGGCTTGGGTGAAGAGAAACAATCCGAAGACAGAAACAAGCCAGAGCGTGGTCAGAAGCGTGAGAGTCCGCTTGGAGCGTGGATTTTGCTCAGTGGGTGGGGTCGTTTGGAGCGAGTCAAAGGCTCGCATCCCAAAAGAAATGGAAAGAAGAAAGAGGGAAAGAAAAGGGGTATCTTTTGGGTTGATGAAAGCGTGCCCCCAAAAAACGGGTTGCGCGGCGAAAAGCAGGGTTGCGCCGAGGGCAGGGAGGTCGCTCAGCCAGCGTTTGGCGATGGAGTGGAAGGCGAGTACGCCCGCGAAGTAAATGAGGTAATAAACGAGATGGCGCAGGTCGGGCAGGGAAAATGGGAGGACGGCGCTGAGGAATTTGGAGAGCACATCCGCGAGCATGACGAAGAAGGGACCGTAAAAGCCGAGGTCGTCGCGCCCGATGTTGACGATGCCTTCTTGCGGGAAGGTGGTGTAGGCGTTAAGTGATTTCGCGGCGTATTTTTGCAGGGAAAGATCATCCCAGCTTTCACCGTAGCGGTTGAAGGTGAGCAAGCCTGCAATGAAGAGGCAGGTGAGGAGGATGGCAGGGAGATGTTTTTTCATGAGTTATAAAAACCATCAAACACAAAGGTCACAAAGGACACCAAGGGATCATGGTTGTTTTTAATTTGAAAGCCTTGCAAGCGATTGATTGGCGGAGGTGATGAAGGGCGAAGGCTCTTTGTTCTCCCGTGTGACGTACATCAGCCAGAGCGCGATCATTGGCGCAAAGAGGCGTCCGTAGGACCAGGGGAAGAAGTCGAAGGAGGGCAGCATGAATTGGAAGAAGTAGATGGAGAGGAAGATCATCCAATGTGCGGGGGTGTCGATGCGTTTGAGCAGCAACAGGAATGCAAGTGTGACGAAGATGCCGTGATGGTCCCAGACGATGGGTGAGCCGAGGGTCATGAATACGAACAAGGGAGGCATGGCGTTGAGCAGGCGATTCTCCTTTGAGAAGGATCGCTCGCGGATGTTTTGCACCATGACAAAGATTGTTGCGATCAACAGGATGACTTTGGCAACCAGAACCATGATGCGGGTTTGGGTGATTTGAATCCCGAAGAAGGGATTGAGAAACCGCAGGAAGGAGTCGAAGGAAGTATCGTGAAAGTTCGTATCGGGAATTTGGGTAAGCAGAACGGCGTTGTTGACGTATTGGAAATATACATCAATGCCGTTGACGGCGATCGGAAAGATGCCGATCGCAAGAAAACTCACAGCAAACCAGAACAGCCACTTCCAGTTGAATTCAAGCAGGAAGGCGAGCACGATCACAGCGGGAGAAGTCTTCAAATGGACGGCAAGGGCAAGTGTCAGCGCGGAGAGAAGCGTATTTTTCGGGTAGACGAGGAGGCTGAGCAGGATCAAGTCGAGAGTCAGCAGGTTGACTTGGATGAATCCCAATGTCCGCATGAGGGGGGTGTTTATGAGCAGGAAAAGAACCGCAACAATGACCGAAAGGTGGTGCGAGAAGTTGTATCGTTGCAGAACAGTGATAAGTAAGAAGTAAAAAGCAGCGAGGGCGATGATGTTGAGAATCCAGAGGACGATCATCACGCCTTGATCACCAAGAGAAACGATGAATTGAAGCAAGGTCGCCCAAAGGGGAAGATAGAGATAGGTGTCAGGGAGGGGTTGCCCGTTGGAGAGGGCGATGGCGGCTTCGAGATAATAGTGATAGTCACCATAGCGGAAGCGTTCACGCAGGATATTGAGGTAGACGAACATGACAAGAAAAAAGCCAGCAGTCAGCCAGACGTTCTCCTTGTTTATTTTTTCATTCGCAAGCAGGTACAGCAACGCGCCTGCCAGCAGCCATGTAATGGCTGTTGAGGCCAGCGTCACAAACAGGTTGGAAAGGGGCCATTGTTGAATGAACAGGTTGATGCCTACCATCCCATTGCGGAGATAGATGGCAAGCAGGCTCGCAATGACCAGCAAGGTCAAACCGATCCAAATTTTGAATGTTGTTTGCAGGGAGCTTTTCATACAGTAAGTTTAACTTAATTGATTGGGGAAGGAGAAACGTAAAGCATTTCTCCTTCCCCTGCAAGATTTTTTACTTCATCAACTGCTCGACGCGGCTCTCCCCTACCGCATAGTATTTCGCATCTTTGTGGTGGACGATGATGGCGGCGGTGGACTGTTCGGGGATTAACTGTCCCGACACGGAGAGGGTCATGCCAAGTTCACTTTCAGCGGCAGGCAACAGTTTGAAGACCTTGAAGTGATCTTCGAGGTCAGGGATGGCAGGGTAACCCCACGAGTAGCGTTTGCCTTGTTCTTCAGCGAGACCGAGCTCACGGCGAATGTGTTCGTGGAGATAGTTCGCGGTCGCTTCGGCGGCTTGGACGGCGAGACCGTGTACAAAGTAGGCTTCGGTGTAGTCGTTGGCGGCTTGGAACTTGTCGAATTTGTCGCTGGCGGCCTGACCCACAGTCACGACTTGAAGCGCGACCACATCCAATTGCCCCGACTCAACGGAGGCGTAGTAATCTGAAAGTGCGAGATGATCGTCGTAGGGCTGGCGCGGGAAGTTGAAGCGCGCGATCTCTTTTTTATTTTCAGCGTCCTCGTAAATGATGAGGTCATCGCCATCAGCTTGACAGGCGAAGTAGCCGTACACAGCTTGCGGTTTGATCCAGCCTTCTTTGAGCGCATCCTTGGTCATTTTGGCGAGGCGGGCATCAAACTCGGCTTTGAGCTTTTCCCATTCCTTGCCATGCGAATTTTTCGCGCCCCATGAAAGACGATATAACTCGTTCATGTTGAGGTGTTTCAAAACCATTTCAAGCGGCATATCTTTGACGATACGTTGACCAAGTTTAGCAGGTACAGCAATCGGCGCGGGGACAATGTTCGAACGCGTGCCTTCGATTTTGCGGTGGTCAGGAGTCTGCGAAGCGCGGTTCATTTCCATATCCGCATCTTTGCGGAGCTTTTCGAGCATGGCAGGTTTGCGGTTGGGGTCGATCAGTGCATCCATCGTGTCCAAACCTTCGAAGGCATCCTTACAATAGAAGACGCCTGGCTCGTAGGCTTCGCCATCTTCGGTGAAGAGGATGCGGCGACCAAAGCGGCGATTGATCGCCGCGCCGCCAATCAGGATGGGGATCTTATGTCCACGGCGCTGCATTTCGTTGACGATCAGTGGCATCTGCTTGGAAGTGGACACGAGCAACGCAGACAAACCAATCGCAGTGGCGTTCGCTTTCACCGATTCAGTGATGATCGTTTCGGCGGGGACTTGCTTGCCGAGGTCAATGACGGTGTAGCCATTATTAGCGAGAATGGTCTTCACTAAATTTTTACCGATGTCATGCACATCGCCGTAGACAGTCGCGATGACGACAGTTCCCTTGGTGACACCTTCCACTTTTTCGAGATAATTTTCAAGATGAGAAACGGTCTTCTTCATCGTTTCAGCGGATTGCAGCACGAAGGGCAGGATCAATTCACCCGCGCCGAACTTGTCACCGACTTCTTTCATGGCGGGGAGCAAAACATTATTCAATGTATGAACGGCGACTTCGTGCTTCGTATTCGTCGTCTCACGGTTGATGATCTCATCAATATCAGCTTCAACACCTTTCTTGACGCGGTGCAGGATCTTCCAATGCAGGCGCTGTTCGGAGGTCATGCCTTCGGTCGGGTCAGAGACATTGGATTCAGTGGAAACTTCGACGTTCTCAAAATGCTGAATGAAACGCTGTAAGGCATCTTCGCGGCGATTGAAGATCAGGTCTTCGCATAGTTCGCGTTCTTCAGAGCCGATCTCGGCGTAGGGCACCACATGCGCGGCGTTGACAATTGCCATGTCCAAGCCTGATTGGACACAGTAATACAGCATGACCGAGTTGAGCGGAGGGCGAGCTTGCGGCGCGAAACCGAACGAGAGGTTGCTCACGCCGAGTGAGGTCATCACACCAGGTAACTTTTGTTTAATGAGGCGAATACCTTCGATGGTTTCTTTGGCAGAGTCAACAAATTCAACGTCGCCGGTGGCGAGGGTGAAGGTCAAGTCGTCGAAGACGAGGTCTTCAGGTTTGAGTCCGTGATCATTGACAGCGATATCGTAAATGCGTTGAGCAACTTCATATTTGCGTTGCGCGGTCTTCGCCATGCCATTTTCGTCAATCGTCAACACGATGACGGCGGCATTGTATTTCTTGGCAAGTGCGAATATCTTATCGGCTTTTTCACGACCCGCTTCAAGATGCGTGGAGTTGATGAGACAACGTCCAGGTGCGGTTTGCAATGCGATTTCAAGCACGTCCACTTCCGTGGTGTCGATCACAAGCGGAACGTCCACGCCCATTTGCAATTTCTTCACGACCTTGCGCATCTGCTCGCCTTCATCCGCGCGTTCGGTGACGGCGACGGAAATATCGAGCGCATGTGCGCCGCCTGCCACTTGTTCACGGGCAATGTCGAGGATGCCATCATAATCTTCTTCGAGCAGCAAACGCTTGAACTTGCGCGACCCTTGCGCATTGCAGCGCTCGCCAAGCAAGGTCGGGGCAGGGTCCTGTCGCATGGCAATCGCTGACATGGCAGAAGCAAGCTGAGGCGTGGAGCGAAGCGGGGTTTTGTCGATTGGCAATTGGTAATTGGAGAGTTTATCCACCAACAACTTGAGATGCGCAGGAGTTGTGCCACAACATCCACCAACGACGCGGACGTTGTGCTTGGTCACAAACTCGTACATATCATTCGCATACGGTTCGGGCTCAAGCGGATAGACCGCTTGCCCGTCCACATTGAGCGGCAGACCCGCGTTGGGAATACATGAAACGGGCAGCGTGGAATTTTCACCAAGGAAGCGGATCGGTTCGCGCATGTGTTCAGGACCCGTGGAGCAGTTAAGACCGATGACGTCGATACCCATGCCTTCAAGGATGGTGAGGGATGCGTTGATGTCAGTGCCAAGCAGCATGCGACCGGTCGTATCCAGCGTGACCTGAGCCTGAATCGGCAAGTAGACATTCGTTTCGCTGAAAGCTTTGTGAATACCCGTGATGGCGGCTTTGACTTCGAGAATATCCTGCGAGGTTTCGATGAGCAGCAGATCGACGCCGCCTTGAATGAGACCGACAGCTTGTTCGCGGAAAGTGTCGATGAGTTCATCGTATTTGACGTTCGAGAGTTCAGGGTCATTTGTGGATGGCAGTTTGCCAGACGGACCGATCGAACCCGCAACAAAACGCGGCTGACCGGTCTTCGCGGCGAATTCATCCGCCACTTTGCGAGCGAGGCTCGCAGCAGCAACGTTAATTTCGATGATGCGATCCTGCAAGCCATATTCCACCATTGTGAGACGGTTCGAGCGGAATGTATCCGTTTCGAGCACATCCACACCCGCTTCGAGGAAGGAACGATGGACTTTTTCCACGGCTTCGGGATACGAGATGACGAGATAGTCATTACATCCGTTGTATTGTTCGCCACCGAAATGTTCGGCAGTCAGGTTTTGCAATTGCAGGCTCGTGCCCATCGCGCCATCGAAAACAAGGACTTTCTTTTCGAGCGCGTCGAGGTAACGGCGGTTGGTGTATTGTCGTTTCATTAATTATTTTTTCCTTATCGTTTTTTTTACCACAGATAAACTCAGATGAACTGGATTATCAGAAAAGTTTTTTCTTCAGTGTAAGATCATACTCTTCATAACCATGTTTTTTATAAAGCGCCAGCGCGGACAAATTATCATCACCCGTTTGCACAAGGATGCTTCGCGCACCTTTTTGAACAGCGACTTGCTCAGCGAAGGCAATCAAGTCACTTGCAATGCCTTGCTGACGGAATTCTTCCATTACATACAACTCGGTCAACTCGGTGTGAGGGGCGGCGTATAAAACGCTGGGCACCACACGCACGAGGGCAAATCCAACGGCTTCATCTACAACTTTGGCAAGGATGACCGTTTCCACACAGTTCGGGTCACTCATGCGAGCGGCGATGTTTTCGGCGGATTCGTCTGCTTCGTTGAAGAGCAGGTTCAATCTTGAAATGGCATGTGCGTCGTCCACAGAAGCGATGGAGATCGTTATTTTTTCGTTCATATAGCTTCACATCTGAATTCCTGCACGCTTTAGATACCCTTTGGCAAAAACGTCCGCCCAGCCTCGGTCATTTTGCCTTCTTCGATCATCCTGCGGGCGCGCTCGATATTGGTATCCGTCCAATTCGATTTCTGCCTGCGACGCGTAAAACGGGTGGCATAACGGTCGCCGTCCATGCCTTTTTCGAAGCCGTCGATCCAGCCAAAGCAGATGGCTTCCTCCACCGCATCCGCATAAGGGATGGATGGCTTCTTCGTCACCTTTTTGTATTGAATCAACCAGATCTCTTTGCTGGTCTTGTAATTCTCTTCCAACCACGTGCGGAATTCCTCGCGGGTGGTCACGTAAATTGTTTCGCCGATTTCCATTTTCAACTCCAAACTTAATAAAAAAAGCCTCTCCACATGAGAGGCGGTATTCAACACACGCAACTCTCATCTTCCGTAGGGAAATTATCCTTACGACGGAATTGGCACCGCTTAAACGGTTGCCGAGGCTTCACAGGGCCGTTCCCTCAACCTCTCTGGATGAGTACAGAATCACAAATTTGTTCTTTTTTATAACATAGCGGATAGGGCATGTCAAATAAAAATTATGCTTGACTCATCTCATTTTTTCTTTTAGACTCACCGTTAAGTTTTCCCTTATGCCATAGATGAAAACAATCTCACCCATCAACTCCTTCGACAAGATCAAACTGCTGGCGGATTCACGCCGCATGGATATTTTGCGTCTGCTGATGGCTGCTCCTGCCACGCTTACGCATCTCGCGCGGACCTTGAAGCAGTCACCCGCGTGGGTACGGCACCACATCCTGGCATTGGAATCTGCGGGCTTGATCGAGATCAGCGAAGTGCGCCGCACGGGTAAGGTGATGGAGAAGTTCTACCGCGCCAAAGCGGATGCATTGCTCGTGCAGGAGATCATCCTACCCAAGAGTAAGAAACCTTCGGTCATCTTTTCTGGCAGTCACGATATCGCCCTCGAGAACGTGACCGAGTATTTGGCAAAGCATGTCAATTTGCTCAGCCTGCCCGTCGGTTCGTTGGATGGGTTGGTGAACCTGCGGCAGGGACTGTGTCAGATCAGCGGTTCGCACCTGTTGGATGTCAACGGTGAATACAACACACCCTTTGTCAAACGTCTCTTCCCAGACCGCGATGTGGAGGTGATCACCCTCGCGTATCGCACTCAGGGCTTGATGATCGCAAGCGGAAATCCGAAGGGCATCAGGAATATCTCAGATATAGCCAACCCGAATATCCGTTTTGCGAATCGCAATGCTGGTTCGGGCACACGCTTATGGCTGGATGCTGAATTGCGCAAGCATAAGGTTCCAGTGGAGCAAATTTCGGGGTACGAGAATCAAGTAAAAACACATAGTGAAGCGGCGAACTTAGTCGCCCAAAACAAGGTGGATGTGTCACTTGGGTTGCAAGCGGCGGCGCATCAAAATGGATTGGATTTCATCCCGCTCTTTGAAGAACGCTACGATCTCGTCCTGCCGCGCGAGCAGGAGCAGAATCTCAACCTGCTGCTCGAATACATCCAGACAAAAAATTTCCGTGAGATGCTGACCACATTGACGGGCTATAGCTCAAAACATAGCGGCGAACTGGTGAGACTCTGATTTTTTATTTTGTCATTTCAATTAAGTTTATACTTAATAAAAAAATTTATATAAAGGATGGAACATGAAACACACAACCCGTAACCTCTTTTTGACCTTGATGCTGGCGCTTGCCTTGATGGTGAGCGCATGCGCATCCCCCGCCCCCACAGAGGCTCCTGCACCCGAGCCGGTTGCCACCGAAGTGCCCGCTACTGAAGCCCCAACAGAAGCGCCGACTGAAGCCGCCGCGCCCGCCAACCCGAACATCATCCTCGCCACCACCACCTCCACACAGGACTCTGGTTTGCTGGATGTGCTCGTGCCGCTGTTCGAAGAACAAAGCGGCTACACCGTACAGACGATTGCCGTCGGCTCGGGTGAAGCGATGAAGATGGGCGAAGAAGGCAATGCTGATGTGCTGCTCGTCCACGCACCCGCTTCGGAAGTGACTTTCATGGAAGCAGGTCACGGCGTTGACCGCTTCCTCGTGATGCACAACGACTTCGTGATCGTTGGCCCCGCCGCCGACCCTGCTGGCATTAAGGGCATGGCAACCGCCGCCGAAGCCTTCACTGCCATCTTCAACGCAGGCGCAGAATTCATCACCCGCGGCGATGATTCGGGTACGCACAAGAAAGAACTCGCGCTGTGGAAAGCCGCCGCGCTCGACCCCGCCGGGCAGGCATGGTATGTTGAAACAGGTCAGGGCATGGGCGCTTCGATGATCGTCGCTTCAGAGAAGGGCGCCTACATCCTCACCGACCGCGCCACCTACCTCGCTAACAAGGATAACTATCAACTCGAAATCTTGGTGGAAGGTGAGCCTGGTCTGCTGAACATTTACCATGTCATCACCGTCAACCCTGACAAGTCCGACCAGATCAACAGCGAAGGCGGTCTTGCATTCGCCAACTTCATGGTCGCCCCTGAAACACAGGCAGTCATTGGCGAGTTCGGCGTGGATAAATACGGCGCGCCGCTCTTCTTCCCCGATGCCGGGCGTGACCCCGCAGAATTGGGTCTTGACGGATAAAATAAGACCTTATGACCGTAGACGATAGACCGCCGACCACCGTTTGCCGTCCATCGTCTACGGTCTTTTTTTATACATCACTTAAAAAGGGTATAACTCCGCGCAATGATTTTCAATTCCGAAGTTTTCCAAATCACATCCCTTTCCCTGCAAGTTTCGGGGCTGGCAACCATCATCAGCCTGCTGATCGGACTTCCGTTTGGCACATGGCTCGCCCTCGGCAACTTCCGCGGACGCTCCCTCCTGTTGAGCATCGTCAACACAGGCATGGCGCTTCCGCCCGTCGTCGTTGGCTTGGTGGTGGCAATGATGCTCTGGCGCAGCGGTCCGCTTGGAGATTTGCGCCTCATCTACACCCCGTGGGCGATCATCATCGCGCAGACGGTCATCTCCGCGCCTGTGGTGGCAGGGTTGACCACTGCCGCACTCGAAGCGCTTGACCCGCGACTGAAACAGCAGCTACTCGGACTCGGCGCTTCGCGACTCCAGATGATCTGGCACCTATGGCGGGAGGCGCGGCTTCCGCTGTTGGCGGCGTTGATGGCGGGCTTCGGCTCGGTCATTTCTGAGGTCGGCGCATCCATGATGGTGGGCGGGAATATAAAAGGGCAGACGCGCGTGCTGACTACTGCCATTGTGCTCGAAACCTCCAAAGGCGAATTCGAGAATGCGCTGGCGCTTTCGGCGTTGCTGCTTGTCCTCACCTATCTCATCAACCTGGCATTGACATGGATCCAGCAGAAGGGGAAACGATGACAACCATCCTCGAAATTCAAGACCTGCTCATTCAGCGCAATGGACGGGATGTACTCACTGTAAATCATCTGGAAATCAAAAAGGGAGAAACGCTTGCTGTGGTGGGTCCAAACGGGGCAGGCAAGAGCACCCTCCTGCTGGCGTTGGCAAGGCTGCTCCCCGCCGCGCGGGGCGATATTCGCTTGCATGGCAAGCGTCAGCGCGAGTGGAGCGACCTTGAATACCGCCGCCGCATCGCCTTTGTCTTTCAAGACCCGTTGCTGATGGATATGTCAGTTCGCGATAATATTGCACTGGGGTTGAAGTTCCGCAGGATGGATAAACAGGAAACGGTAGAGCGAGTCCATAAGTGGGCAAATGCCATGGGCGTAGGTCATCTTCTGAAGCGCAGAGCAGGTCAACTTTCAGGCGGTGAGGCGCAGCGTGTCAGCCTGGCACGGGCGTTCGTTCTTGATCCTGAATTGCTTTTGATGGACGAGCCGTTTTCAGCGGTTGATCCGCAGACGCGTGAAAAATTATTGGAAGACCTCTCGAAAGTGCTGACGCACGAACACCGCACGACCATCTTTGTCACCCATAACTTGAAGGAAGCCGCACAATTCGGCGACCGTGTGGCAGTGGTGGCCGAGGGTGAATTGAAACAGGTTGGGGAACCGCAGCAGATCAAAGAAAACCCCGCCGACTCAAGCGTGCGGGATTTTGTGCGCGGGTTATGATAATGTCATTGCGAGGGCAAAACCCGAAGCAATCTTGTGTATGACGCATTCATGAGATTTCTTCGTTGCCGCTCGCAATGAGATGCTATTTAACGGCATACGCCGCGCAGTGCGCGGCGTAGCCTTAAGACCAACTCAGAGGGAGGAGAGAGTTTGGAAGAGCAACTTTTTGAATTGCTCGCTTACACAAGGTTCATATCAGGGTTGGTACCACAGAGAGAGCAGGCTGGTTTCTCCAGCATATTGCACTCGATCATGTGGGAGCAGCGTCGCGCAAGAACTCGCGGGGGCTGGTCTGGCAGATATTCAGCGGGGTATGCCACTTCATCTTCAATGGACACTTCCTCACCAACATGCTCGCAGAATTGGATTTTTTCGACCTGCCAAATCTTTTCTGCCATATCTGCCTCCTTTACTCTGATGCCCCCAGTTTAAAAGATAAACGCCTGTCACACCAGTGACAGGCGTCACAAACTCGAATGACAAACCGCCTATTTAGGATGTGATAAGTCTTTATTTCCTTGCAAGAATGAAGACTCCACCGTCATCGCTGACGAGATAGATTTCTCCATTTTCATCCTGACCAAAAGATGTGATTCTCTCATCCGCTTCAAACATGACCTGAGACTGCCACTGCCCATTGGAGAGGATCAGCCCCCAAACCGTGCCTGAGCAATAGTCACCGTACAGATACACGCCGTTCCATTCGGGCATCGCACCGCGATAAACATACCCGCCCGTGACAGAACATCCGAAATCGTGGTTGTATTCTGTGGCAGGAAGAAGCAGGTCGGGTTGGGGTTCGCCATCGTAGCCATAACTGCCTTCCATGATGCTCCAGCCGAAATTCGCACCACCGGGTGAGCCAGCGGGTAGGAAGTCGATCTCCTCCCAATTGCCCTGCCCCACATCACCGATCCACAAATCACCGGTGAGGCTGTCGAACGACATGCGCCAGGGGTTGCGAAGGCCATAGGCCCAAATTTCATTGCCAAAGGGGTTGTCAGCAGGGATGGCGTATGGGTCGCCGTTATTCACGTCGATGCGTAGAATGGCGCCAAGCATGGTGCTTGTATTTTGTCCGTGCTTCTGCGGGTCGCCTGCCGCGCCGCCATCACCAAGACCGAGGTACAGGTAGCCATCTGGACCAAAAGCAACTGCGCCGCCATTATGATTTGGAAATGGCTGTTCGATGACCAGCATCACTTGTTCGCTGTTCGGGTCGGCAGTGTTTCCGCTGGCGGTAAAGCGTGAAATGCGGGTAGCGCCGCCCTCACCCGTGTAATTGACGTAGAAATATCCGTTCTGCTCATAGTTGGGATGGAACGCCAAGCCGAGCAAACCCATTTCGTTACTACCGTCATCTACGCGGTCGTCAATGTTGAGAAATGGTTGATCGAGCAATTGCCCGTTCTCGAAAATGCGAATCGCACCGTATTTTTCAATGATGAACAACCTGCCCGAACCATCAAACGCAGATTGTAAATCTACAGGCCGGGTCAATCCGCCAGCGATGATCGGACGCCATTCGTATTCAGCGGCATTGGGGAAGCTGCCCGCATTGGGGATCTGTGTCGGTTGCTCAGTGGCAGGAGCCTCGGGTTGAGAGTCTGTTTGGGCGGCGGGAGCAACTGTCGGCTGGGAAAGAGGCGTAACGGTTGGCGCGGCGGTATCTGAAAATCGTCCGCAGGCGGCAAGGGTCAACGTCAGTAAAAAGATCAAAAAACGTTTCATTACTCTTTTACGTCTGTCGCTTCGCCATCGACAACATCACTGTCTGCACCAGATGTCAGGTTGCTGCTAAGCGCCTTCATGTGTTCGGCAACGACTTCAGGCGGGCAGAGTTCGGTGAAGATGTAGGAACCGAGCCAGAGCAGGGCGGCATCATCCACCACGCCGATGACAGGGATGGAGATGGCATCGACAGGCGAGACGAGGTAGACAAGTGTGCCGAGGGGGATGAGCTTGGCAAGGAAACTGACTCGGCGATCGCCCATGAGGCGGAAGATGAGTTTCAATTGATTAAGGATATTGCGCACCACACCGCCTTCCTGCTGGACAACGGTAATGTTGGATGTCTTTTTATCGGTCATTTTAGTTCTCCTTATGAGTGGTGGTTTGATTATATTCTGATTTGATGGAGTAGATTTGTTTCGTATCAAACGCTAATACAGGCATGGTTGATATACGGAAGCAGGGTAAAAGAGGTGTAACTGGTTTTGAATTCGTGTAACTTTTTCTGTACACTTGCATCTAAAAGGTATACCAACACTTGTAAAGGATTTCACAAACATGGAAATGATCATTGACTTCCCTGGCGGTCAAAAAGTAGACGCCCACTTCCGCGGTCATACCGTAATGACCGACCAGCCGAACGATAACACCGCGCCGATGCCGTTCGAACTCTTTCTCGCCTCCATCGGGACGTGCGCTGGAATCTACGTCCTCGGCTTTTGCCAACAGCGGAATTTACCCACGGACGGTATTCGTATCGTGCAACACAATTATGCCAACCCTGCCAATGGCATGATAAATAACATCGAATTGGAAATTCAGGTTCCGCCCTCCTTCCCTGAGCAGTATCATGCAGCGCTCATCCGCTCGGCAGAATTGTGCAAGGTGAAGAAGACCTTGGAGCACCCACCCACATTCGATGTGAAGACCGTGGTAGCCGAAGTTGTATAACGGACGGTAGACCACAGACGATTGACCGCAGACAGTAATTAAATGTCTGCGGTTTTTTTATTCCAAAATTTACCAAGCAAAAGTACAATCATTCCATGCCTTATTTGATGGATGGTCACAACTTGATTCCCAAGATCGGCTTGCGCCTGGATAACCCCGATGATGAAATGGAGTTGGTACGCATCTTGCAGGATTTTTCACGGGTGAAACGCCAACCCATTGAGGTGTACTTTGACGGTGCACCGCCGGGTCAGGCTGGGATGCGGAAGCTGGGTACTGTCCGAGCGCATTTCATACGTCTCGGGCAAACCGCTGATGCCGCCATCCGCGCAAGGCTAACGTCCATGGGGAAAGCCGCAAAGAACTGGACCGTTGTCTCCTCAGACCGGGAAGTAAAAAGTTCGGCAAGAATCCATCAGGCGCAGCATATCTCTTCGGAAGAATTCGTAAAACTCATAAGGGCGGCGTTATCTGCTTCCACACCAACCAGTGCAGACGAGAAACCCATACCGGCTAAAGAGGTGGAAGAGTGGCTGAATCTTTTTGGCGGGCAGGAAAAGAAATAAGAGCACCACATCCAAATTCTTAATACATATTTAATGTAATACGGACAAATTGGGTGTATATTATCCTTATCGACACCTGCCCTCCGTTTTACTGGTATCTTGGTGTCATCCCGCCGCCTTGATCAGCATGTCCCCCCCAAGCTGGCAGGCGGCGGGAACCTTTTAAGACGGGGATATAATTTAGGCATGAAAACCGCCTACACCTTTGTTCCATCCCCACATCACGAATTCCCCGAACACCCTGAACGCCCTAGCCGGTTGGATGTGCTGGAGCCAAACCTTGATTCATTTGGAGCCGAACGCATCGAACCGATTCGCGCAACAACAGATGAAGTAGCGCGGGTACATCAGCCGAAATTGATTCGGGCAATTGAAGATGTCTGCAAACAGGGAACAGGCCTCATCGACCACGCCCCCACCTACGTCACAGAAACTTCTTTCGAAGATGCCCTGCTCGCGGCGGGCGGTGCGCTCACTTGTACCAGAGCCGTGCTGAACGGCAATGCGAAAAATGCATTTGCCATCGCCCGTCCGCCGGGGCATCACGCCGAGCCGCACCGCGCCATGGGATTTTGCATCTTCAACAACATTGCCATCGCCGCACAAGATGCCCTCGCTCACGGCCTCGAGCGCGTCATGGTCATTGACTACGACGCGCATCATGGCAACGGCACGCAAGTCGCTTTTATGCACGATGAACGTGCAGGATTTATCTCGACGCATCAATGGGGAATCTACCCCGGCACAGGCTGGATCGATGACGCGCCGCATGCCACGGGACGGCTGGTCAATGTCCCCTTACACAGCCGCGCCGGTGACGAAACCTTCGCGCGCATCGCCGACGCGATCTTCAAACCCGTTGTGGAAAAATTCCGCCCGCAACTGATATTCGTCTCGGCAGGCTTCGACGCGCATTGGAATGATCCGCTCACATCGTTGGGGCTTTCGACAAAGGGGTTTTATACGATTTCAAAAAAACTGGTGGGGCTGGCGGAAGAACATTGCAATGGAAAAATCGTTTTTATTTTGGAAGGCGGTTACGACCCGCACAACGTCGCTCACGGGGCGGCGGCTGTTTTCGGCGCATTGACCAATTCCCAGTTTGGGAATGAGGCGCATGATCCGTCGCCGTATGCTGATCCAGATCACGAGTCGCGTATTCATGAAATTCTGAAATGGAATGGTATCGCGGGGTAAAATATTTTTGAGATAAAATATAGATGACAGTCACTTTGGAGGTGGCTGTCATCTTGATAATAAGGAGTGAGAGATGGCCCGCAAAGTAACCAAAGGCTTTGTTAAGTTGGAGTGGGTTTGCCCGAACTGTGACGGGCGCAACCCCGGACCTGAAAAGACCTGTCAGAGCTGCGGTGCGCCGCAACCTGAGAATGTGCAATTCCAGCGCGCATCAGAAGAACAACTCATCACCGATGAAAAAGTGGCAGAAGCAGTGCGCTCAGGCGCGGATATCCACTGTGGATTCTGCGGGACGCGCAACCCTGCCAGTGCAGTGACCTGTTCACAATGCGGCGGTGACTTAAAGGAAGGCATGGCACGTCAGGCGGGACAAGTATTGCAGGCGGCTCCGGCTGCGCCGAAGATCATCAACTGCGCCAACTGCGGATTTGAAAACCCCGGCACGGCGCGCACCTGTACGCAATGCGGTTCGCCTTTGCCAAAGACAGAAGCGCAGAAACCTGTACAAGCGCAGGCAGCTGCAGCGCAAAAGTCTGCTCCTCAGAAGAAAAAAACAAACTGGCTTTTATTCGGCGGCATCGGCGCATTCCTTTTGTTTTGTTGCGTAGCGATTGTTGCAATGTTCTTGATCCCATCCTCATCGGTGCAGGGGACGGTGACCGATGTGCAGTGGCAGACTTCTGTGCCGGTGCAGGAGGTTCAGGCGGTCGATTATTCAAATGAACGCGGAAGCGCGCCTTCGGATGCGTATAACGTCTCTTGCTATACAGAAAGCGAAGAGGTTTGCACAGAAAGGGTGGAGGATACCGGCACTGGCTATGGCGAGGTCGTGCAAGAATGCCGCACTGAGACGCAGGAATATTGCAGTTACACGCGTGATGAATGGACGACCATTCAAACGTATGACCTGAGCGGCAACGATCTATATCCCGAATATGCAAATCCATCGATCATTGGCGACCAACGCATCGGAGCAACATCAGAGAAATTGACCGTTTATTTCAGTACGCCCGACGGGCAGGAAACGTATTCAGCAACATCGATCAGCGAATTTCAGCAGTTTCAGGTCGGCAGTGTATGGACGTTGAACTTGAATGTTCTGGGCGGCGTGGTGAGTGTTGAGAGGTGATGACAGAAAGTGGAAGAGCGCCCGTATAGGGCGCTCTTTTTGATTCTCTTACTCTCACCATCGTAAGCAACGGCCGTGGAACAGCAGGTGCATTTTTCTCACCAGCGTGCTAAGATGAAAATAGGAACGGTTCGTTCGAAAGGAAGTGAAAGATGAACCACAGACCTATGTTCCTGACATTCATTTGCATAGCTGTGATATTTCTGATCACAGGCTGCCTGTCTGAAAGTGAAGCATCCATCCCCATCACTGGCGGATTAGACGCCTCAGTCCCTGTGATGGTTGGGTCGGCGCGTGACACAGTGTTGGACTATGTGATCTCCTCCGCCCGCCTTGCGGCCATCCCGTCCAGCACAGAGTGGCACTTGGATGACAAGACACGAGCGGAAGGGGATTATCGCTTTCGCAGCGGCGATTGGCTGATGATCGTCCAAATGGCGGGAAACAGCAACAAAGATCAGCGGGTCATGATAATAAACCACCTGGAAGGCATCTACTGGTGCGGGTGCGTTCACCCAGATGGCACGGTAATGGATACCTCACTTCGCCGCTAGAACTCGCTTGAATACTGGGTATTAAAAAAACGACCCCTGTCCAGCGGCGAGGCAAAAACAGGGGGCTGACTTAAACTGCCGGCAAAGACAGAGTAGGCTGATTTCATTCTATCTTACATTTCCATTTCCTGTTGAAGTTGCCGTCACTTGCTTCAATACACCCCAATCCGTCAACGTGTGATGCGCTTCGTCGTACACGCGCCATTTCAGGCATTTCAGACTTTCCAGCAAGGTCAGCGGTTTGACGTGAAAAATGGGATTCTCGTTATATGCCTGCGGTAGTTTGTAGTTGGGGATCTTCGACCCAAGATGATGGATGTGATGGAAGCCGATATTCCCGCTAAACCATTGCAGCACGGCGGGCAGTTTATAGAACGAACTTCCCTGCAGGCTGGCTTTGAAATAATCCCATTGCTCATGGCGTGCCCAATACACGCCCTCGAAATTATGCTGGATGTAAAACAGCCACACCCCCGCGCCCGTGCCAAAGAACAGCACCAGCAATTGCACGATCAGATAATTCTTCCAGCCGAACGCAAAGCCCATGATGGGAATCAACACCGCGAGTGCGAGATTCGTCCACCAGACACTGGCGATCTCGCGCCTCCCTTTCGACGGGGGGATTCGTTCCGCCACTACGAACATGAGCAATGGCCCGATCAAAAACAACGCGAACGGGTTGCGCATCACGCGGTATCCGAATCGCTTCCACCACGGCGCATCGAGATATTCCTGCAAGGTCATCGTGTACACATCGCCTGTGCCGCGGCGGTCGAGGTCACCGCATGTGGCGTGGTGGATGGCATGTTCGTGTTTCCAGCGGTGATATGGGGTGAAGGTCAGAATGCCCGTGATAATGCCCAGCCAATCGTTTGCCTTCTTCGATGCAAAGAACGAACCATGCCCGCAGTCGTGAAAAATGATGAAGGTGCGCACCATGAATCCCGATGTAAGAAGCGCAAGCGGAATTGTCAGCCAGAGCGAAATATCCACGCTCCGCATCGAGATATAGAACAATGCAAAATAGGGAATCAGGGAATTGACAGTTTGCCAGATGCTTTTGCGCAGGTCAGGTTTGGAATAGGCTGCGACGATTTTCTTCCATGAGGCTTTCCCTTCGAAATTTGAGGTCGTGTCCATCGTTACTCCTTATAGATTCATTGTATAACGATTGACACACGATTGGATTAAAGCGGGTACGCAAGACTTCATATTTATGGTTAAATAACTCCATGATAGCCACCCTGCGCGGAGAAGTTTCCCAAATCGAAGAGAACGCCCTCATCGTCGAAGTCGGCGGTGTGGGGTTGCGCGTCTTCGTCCCTGCGCCTGTGCGCACCAATGCCACAGCGGGGGAAATACTTTTTTTGTTCACCCATCTTGTTGTTAGGGAAGATGCGTTAACGCTGTATGGATTCGAATCCCAGGCGGATCGTGACCTCTTCAACATCCTGCTCGGCGTGGATGGGGTTGGCCCCAAAGTGGCGCTTTCGGTTCTTTCAACACTGACACTTGATACCATCCAGCGGGCGATTTTCTCCGATGAAGCTGACCTGCTGAGCAAAGTTCCTGGCGTAGGCAAGAAGACCGCGCAAAAAATGGCGATCCATTTGAAAGACAAACTCAAGCCAACGGATGCGCTTGCCAAAGTCGCTGCATTTGCCGACTATGACAGCGAAGTGCTCGCCGCGCTCACTTCGTTGGGATACTCTGTTGTCGAAGCACAAGCCGCCATTCAAGCGATCCCCAAAGATGCGCCCAAGGATGTGGAAGAACGCCTGCGTGTGGCGTTGCAGCATTTCCAATGATGAAAGTAGGAGACCGTCTCCCAGTCCGCGCCTGCAAAACAGATGGGACGGTATATCGAAGTTGGACTTCCACGATCGAGTCTGTCACAGCAGACTCGATCGTTACAATTTCACCTGCTGGTGAGTCGGTGTTCAACATCAAAGGCGAAGATTATCCGCTCGTGCATCATTACCGGGCTTATTACTGGTTCGATAAATTTTATAACCTGCTCGAAGTCTTCCATACAGACGGAAGGCTGTATCACATCTACCTCAACATCGCTTCACCTCCCACCTTCGAGAAGGGCATTATGAGTTTCAAAGACCACGAGTTGGATGTTTCCAAGGTGCCACCCGGCGCAGCGCATTTGGTGGACGAAGATGAATTCGCCGAAGCGGTCCTAAAATACAATTACTCGCAGGAATTTCAAGAGAAAATGTACGCCGCCGCCCGCGAAGCATTGGAGTTGGCGGAAAATTGGAAGGCATTACCCTGCCCTTTTGGAGAAAACCATGCTTAAGAAGAAAATCGCATTCATCGGACCCGGCGTGATGGCAGAAGCCATGATCGCAGGCTTGTTGCGCAAAAAACTCGCGGATGCAAAGAACATCACCGCCTCCGGTCCGCGCGAGGAGCGGGGCGCGGAGTTGAAAACGAAATACGGCATCAAAGTCACCACCGATAACGCCGCCGCCATCCACGAAGCGGACGTGGTAGTGCTCTCGGTCAAGCCACAACGCTTGACCGAGGTGATGAAGGGATTGAAAGGCATCCGCTCGGATGCGCTGGTCTTGTCCATCATTGCGGGTGCAACCATCAAAAAAATGAGCACGGGACTGAAACACAAAGCCATCGTCCGCTCGATGCCGAATACACCGGGCCAGATCGGCGAAGGCATCACCGTCTGGGCGGCATCGAAGGAAGTGACCGCCGAACAGCAGGAAATGACCCGCGCCATCCTCGGCGCATTGGGCGAGGAAGTTTTCGTAGAAGACGAAAGTTATCTCGATATGGCAACGGCCTTGTCAGGTTCTGGTCCTGCGTATGTCTTCCTCTTCACCGAAGCGTTGATCGACGCTGGCGTCCACATGGGGTTTCCGCGCCGCATTGCCGAGCAACTTGTCTTGCAGACCATCAAAGGCTCCGCATCATTTTACGAAGGCGCGGCGCGTCACCCTGCCACGCTGCGGAATCAAGTCACCTCCCCGGGCGGGACGTCTGCGGAGGCGTTGTATTATTTGGAGAAGGCAGGCTTCCGCACAGCCATTTCACGCGCCGTTTGGGCGGCGTATCAACGCTCATTAGAGTTGGGCAAGGAGAAGCCCGGCCATGTGGATGTAGAGGAAGAGAAGTAGAGTTGTGAACTGGGAATCGAGAATTGGCGCGGATGGGTTAAAATCCATCCGCGATTTTTTTCCATTCACTATTCACTGAATTCATCATGTCTCTCATCTCTGTTTCCAACCTCACCAAATCCTATGGCGCGACCGACATCTTTGCGGGCGTGACCTTTGCCGTTGAAAAAGGCTCACGCCTTGGCATCGTCGGTCCGAATGGCGTGGGCAAGACCACGCTCCTGCGCATCCTCGCAGGCGAAGACGAAGCTTCCACGGGAGCCGTCACCCGCACCCGAGGAGTCCGAAGCGGATATTTGTCGCAGGAAGCCGATTTCAAAATGGAGGGCACGCTGTGGGACGCGTGTCATTCCGTCTTCGAAAACCTGATCAAGCAGCAGGATGAATTGCACCGCCTCGAAGAATTGATGGCGACCCATCCCGATGTCATCGATCAATACGGAAAGCTGCAAGAGGATTTCGAGCGCCGCGGCGGATACACTTACGAGACGCGCATCAAGCAAGTGCTGACAGGTCTGGGGTTTGGCGCAGAGGATTACACCCTCTCGCTGGATCACCTCTCCGGCGGACAGCGCACCCGCGCCTTTCTCGCCCGCCTCCTGCTCTCGGACCCAGACCTGCTCCTGCTTGATGAGCCGACCAATCACCTCGACATTCGCGCCGTCGAATGGCTGGAAGGCTATCTGAATCAGTGGGAAGGCGCGGTTGTCATCGTTTCGCACGACCGCTATTTTCTGGATAAGGTCAGCACCATTATTTTGGAAATGCTGCCCGGTGCATACGAAACCTACACGGGAAATTACAGCGCCTATCTGAAACAGCGCGAAGAACGCATTGCGCGGCGGCAGGAAGTGTTTGAAAGTGAAAAGGAAAAACTGCTTAAAGAAGTTGAATATATCAAGCGCAATATTTCAGGGCAAAACACGCTGCAAGCCAAAGGCAAACTGAAACGCCTTTCGCGTCTTGTACAAGCCGTGGAACAGATCGGTTTCGAAGCCGCATTAAATAAAAAATGGAGTGAAACCGCTGAAGAGGTGAATGTTACGACCTCCTACTTCGGCGTGGAAGAAGCGGAGCGCCGCGTGCGCGCGTTGAAGTCGCCGGTGCGTATGCTGCCGAACCTGCATCTGCGGCTTGGTTCTGAAAAACGTTCGGGTGACATGGTCATCCGTACCAAAGATTTGAAGGTCGGTTTCCCCGATAAATTCCTATTCAATGCTCCCGACATCGAATTGCGCCGTCAGGATTGCGCCGCGTTGATCGGCCCGAACGGGGCGGGAAAATCCACGTTCTTGAAGACAGTTTTAGGTCAGCTTGACCCGTTGTCAGGTGAAGTCATCCTTGGTGCAAGTTTGCACATCGGCTATTTTGCGCAGGCGCATGAAGGTCTGCAACCCGAAAATACGCTCTTACAGGAAATTGATTTGGTCATGCCGAACTGGCTACCGGGACAGATCCGCGATTACTTGGGTAAATATTTATTCAGCGGTGATGACGTTTATAAAAAAGTCGGTATGCTCTCCGGCGGCGAGCGCGGACGTCTGGCGTTGGCAAAACTCGCACTGCAAGATACAAACCTGCTGTTATTGGATGAACCGACCAACCATCTCGATATCCCTTCACAGGAAGTGTTGGAATCCGTGTTGGAAGATTACACGGGAACCATCCTGCTCATTTCGCATGATCGTTATTTGGTGGATGCGCTGGCAACCCAAATTTGGGAAGTGAACCCCAATGATGGAGAATTACTCACGTTCAAAGGGACATATTCTGAATTACGAGCAGAGCGCGAGCAGAAGGAATATGAAGCCTTCATGGCGGCGCAGAAACCAAGTAACGAGGAACGAGGGGCGAGTAATGAAGTTAGGAAGGCAAAGGGTCCGAGTACGAAAGAAGATCGAAAAAGGATTGCAAAGCTTCAGGAATTGGAAAACAAGATTGCCGAGTTGGAGAAACAACTGGCGGAAATTGGCAAACAGTTGGAACATCCGCCTGCAGATGCCGGGGAAGTGGTAAAACTCAGCAGAGACTACGAATCCACTCAACGGGAAATGGATGTGAAACTTGCGGAGTGGGAAACATTGCAAGGGTGATACTGGTCAGGCGGATATAACTCCGCCTGATTTTTTTTGCGCGCCGCCGCTTGACAGCAGTGCTATACTGAAATTGAGGTCATTTGTCCGCTGCTTCGGGAGGGAATGTGGATACAAATACTCTGATAAATCTGCTGTTTTCGGGAGGGACCGCACTGGCGGGGTTGATTTTGGTTTTCCTCGGGGGGACGATCAATGACTCCACTGCAAAAAGGGTAGCAACCCTCGTCAAAACCGAAAAAATTTAATACAATCAACGCATGTTCAGAAAAAACACCAAACACCAACAACCCGCATTGATTAGCGCCGCCAGTGAACTGCCA